>DATISI010000102.1:0-3057 GCA_035581745.1 Clostridiaceae bacterium | reverse complement strand
GGCCAGGTCTCTTCTTTTTACACTATGCGATTTTCAAACAAACAAATCCCTACCGTATCCAGCCACCAACGCTTGACGCAGGATAAACCCTTGCGGTCCTATCGCAGGCCGAGCAGGCTGCTCAGCTTCTTCTGCCGGATGACAATCGCGCCTGCAGGACAGAGTTCCTGACAGCAGAAGCAACGGATGCAGTTCTTGTAGTTCCACTTGGGAATGAGTTTGCCACCACTCTTGACGAAAGAGATGACCTTTGGCCGCTCCGGACAGACTTCATCGCACTTCCTGCAGCTGATGCACTTTTCTGCGATGACGACCGGGTCTGGAGCGGTGAGGGAAGCCACGAAGTTGTTCAGTGCGGGGCTGACGCTGTTGATCATCTTCGCGCTCCTGGACAGGACGAAGCCTTTGCAGACCATGTCCTCTACGCGTTCTCCAAGGACTTCGATGTCCTTTGGAAGCACAGCTCCCCATCCTGTCTCCTGTGCGACCTTAAGATAAGGGATCGCCAGGACGTTGTCATAGCCGATAAGCCTGACGGCTGTGGAATCCACTGCGGTCATACTCTCGCCCATGATGATGGTATCCATCTTCCTCGGTGTCCCGTTACGGGGACCGTTGCCCTCCATGGCGACAATCCCGTCGAGGATTGCGAAGTCCGTTCCTACGAGACGGTTGAGGTCAAGGAGCATCTTCCCGAAATTGACCGCATCCGGTAGCTTGGTATGCCACTCTGCCTTCTGCGAGCCTGGGATGCAGCCGAACTGGTTCTTCACGGCACCCGTGAAATACATCATCGCATGGGTCTTGAGTTTGGGAAGGCTGATGACGACATCTGCCTCGTAAGGGGCCCTTGCGACATTCCAGAACTTGTACATCAGAGGATTCTCCAGTTCCACATGGACTTCGTCATTGAAATCCACATAGGAGACCCCATAACGCTCTGCGACCTCCAGCAGTCCTGACCGCTCCGCGACCTTCCGTCCATCACTGGATCCTGGAGAATCTCCGAAGATGATTTCTCCCGCATAGTCCCTGATGATCCTGATGACCGCCTCGAACATCGCATGGTGCGTGATGACTGGCGACCCTTTTTCGACCGAGCTGAGAAAATTCGGTTTGAGGAGCACCCGGCTGTTCAGTGGGATCAGTCTCCTCAGGAAGGCTTCTCCGCCAAGCAGTTGGAATCCTTCCCTCAGTTTCTCTTCGAGGCTTTCCACCTCGTAATCTGTACATTTCAATAAAGCGACTTTTTCCATTCTTTCACCCTTCTATATCGTATTTCAATTCGTCATGGCGTGGGGCCTGACCCTCTTCATCCTTCCCCGAATTTCCGGATTCTTGTCGGTCATCTCAAACAACAGTGTCCTCACATGCAGAGGACAGGAGTCCTCTTTTCCTCCTGTCCTCCTTACACTTCCCTGGTTAGGCATCTTTCGGATGGTCTATGGCTTCATTCCGAAATTCATGTCCACAAGGACCTGTCCTACTTCTTTTCCACAGTCCTCAGGATTTCGAAAGGATTCGTAGTGGTCTTGTTGAAATCCCCTCTCATGATCCGAAGGGCCAGCTTCTCATTCTCGATCTCCTCCGGCGTACGGACACCTCGCCTCCTGATCACCGAAAGCGGTGGACACCATCCCTGAATCGCATGCTGTAGAAGGAAATAACCCACTGTTCCCGTGAGCAGGAACCAGTAGCGGCTTTTCTTGTAACCCAGTATCGTGCTGAGCAGGACAAGTGTAGAGGCATTCGCCGCAAACACCCGCTCCGTGTTCCATTCCCTGTCGAGCTGTCTGATCCTTTCCGTCACTGCCTCCTCATCCGCATCACGGTATTTATAGAGGTCCGCGATGGTCTTCTTGTGGATCCTGTCATTGATTTCTGGCGGAGTATTCATCTCCACCCTTTTGGTGGTTGGTGGTAACTTTTCAAGTATGGATTTCATCTTAATCCTCCCTTTGTCGTACAGATTCTCGTCGTATCGTTTCTCACGCGCTGACGGTCTGTCTGGTTACGCTTCGAAAAGTGAACGGACAATCGTTTCCATACCCAAATCCTAACACAAAATCCTGTGGATAATATGAAAAATTATTGAATTCGATAAACCGGCTGGACGAATCCGTATTCCTCTCCGGATGTCTGAGATGAATGCGCATATGGCCCTGACAACGGGTCTGCTATCGGTTGTTCTTCAAGAATGGCCACCTGAATCAGTTTCCTGTTTTCCCATCAGACCCGCCTCGTCGACCAAGCTTTGGAACCCTCAACCTGTCAATCCTTGACTTCAGGACCATCCTCACCAGCTTCACGTTCGAAAGCTTTCCTCTGGCCTTGCCCAGTCGGATGGTGGTACCTGCGATATTCTTCGGAATGAAGGGCTGTTCAGCCTCTGGCTTCCGCACCAGCTCGATACACCTTGTGGGGCATGTGGTCACACAGAGTCCGCAGCCGATACAGCGTCCGGGGTCAAGTCGGACTTTACGGCCTTCCATCTTCAGGGCATCCATCTGGCAGCGGCTGATACACTTCCTGCATCCGATGCAGTCTTCGGTACACACCCGTGCCACGAACGGCGTGGAGACGAGCTCCGCGGGATTCTCCTGGAACTTGAGGCTTCTCAGCACGCCGCAGCAGCAGCCGCAGCAGGCGCAGATGAAGGAGGCATCCTGCGCGTTTCCCGGAGACAGGACCAGTCCTGCCTGATCCGCTGTTTTCAGCACCTCCAGGGCCTCTTCCCTGGTGATCGCACGTCCTGCCCCGCTCATCTGGTAGAAGTCCGCAGATGAACCAAAGGAGAGGCAGGTCTCCAGAGGCTTGTCACAGCCCTTCCCTTCAAGTCTCATCTCGCTCCTGCAGATGCAGGGCGTCACCGTGAAACTGTCATGCGCTTCAACGAGTTCCTCCGCTTTCTCGTAGGACAGGATCTCAAGGTCAGGATCGATTGCTTCATGGACCGGGACCGTCCTCAGCTGTGGCGCGCTCCTCCAGGCCTCTGCATCAAAAAGGAAAGGCAGATATTCCTCGAAGTCCCTGACCAGTTCCGGGGTAAGACGCCCG
>DATISI010000101.1:0-3314 GCA_035581745.1 Clostridiaceae bacterium | reverse complement strand
AGAGGATTGCTGACGCTCTGGAGGAATTCATTGACGACAATGCCCTTCCTGTCCGCTTTGACATTTCCAGTTTCAAGGTCCAATTCCTCGATATCCGGTATCCGTCCCGCGCCGTGGAAGACCATGTCACATTCCATCTGTATGGATTCCCCCCCATGCTTCACATGCACCACAAATCCCTCGGCCTGCTTCTCGATGGATTCCGGCTGCATGTCCAGATGGACCTGGATTCCAACCTCACGGGAACGCTTCACCAGAAGGGCTACAAGGTCCTGGTCGAAATGCTTCAGAGGCTTCGCGCTGCGGTGGATGATATGCACCTCTGCACCCGCACGGGCAGCGACATGTGCGAATTCAAAGGAGATATATCCACCTCCGATGAAGACCAGCCTGTCCGGCAGCCTATCCAGCTCGAGGAAGTCATCGCTGGTCCTGACATGTTCCTCTCCTCCGATTCCCAGCGGCTGCGGCCTGGATCCGGAAGCGATGAGGAGATGCCCGAATTCCATCTGTTCCCCGTTCACCTGCAGCTGATTGTGGCTGATGAATGATGCTGTCCCATGGTAACTGTCGATACCGGCTTCCTCGTACGCCTTCTCATTCTTCTCCGGCACAGGGTCCGTGAAGGTCCGTTTGAATGCCATCAGGTCGTGCCAGTTGATCGCACTTCCGGGATCGATCCCTTTCCCCTGCATCCGTTTGATGCTGTCCATGATTTCCGCAGCGCCAACCAGCACCTTCTTCGGGTCACATCCCCGAAGGGCACAGGTTCCTCCAAAAGGATTCTTGTCCACGACGGCGACTTTCAAACCAGCTTCCCTGCACTGATATGCAGCGCTCGAAGCCCCTACCCCAGTTCCGATGACGACCAGATCATACTTTTCCATTCTTTTCATTCCTCCTAAATCACATGGTGAATTTCGGCCGAATCATGAATCAGATTCCTGCCGCATCCCGAAAACGGGACGCGGCAGGACATCCCAGTGTCTTTCTTCCATCATACCACATCCATCCCTGACCTGGTTCCAGGGCATTCTGGAACCGGATTTCTGGAACTCCGTGGCGCTTATCGCGCTTCGAATCAGCTACCTATATTGCTTCTCAAACCAGAATCCCCTGATGGATTCCATGAGACCCAGGCAAGCATGCTCTTTTAGACTGAAAAGCCTTCATCGGTATCTTTCGATATCATTTGTCCGGAAAATTTCCAGATAATTCTTGAAATTTAAATCGTTGTATTATACAATTGTATTATACAACGATTAGCGAGGTTTTAATGATGTTCATATGCGATATCAGTGTCTTCAACAAATACGGAAAACAAAAACTGGATGAAATGCTCCGCCCGTTAAGAATGGACTGGCGTGAGCTTGTTGTCATGCTCGTGATCGAACAGGTCCCTGGAATATCCCAGACCCGTTTAGTCCCATTCCTGCAGACCGATAAGGCGAACGTCACGAAGTCGCTCCAGGCCATGGAGGGAAAAGGGTTGATCCGACGTGAATCAGACCAAGATGACATGAGAAACAAAGTCTGCTATCTTACCACGGAGGGAGAAGCCCTCGCCCCAAAACTGCAGGAGATCCTGGACCTTTGGGAAGCGGCCTGTTTCAAGGGCATAAATAAGGATGACTTATTGCACTATAAGAGAATCAATGACATGATCACGAATAACCTTGTCGGAGAATGGAAAACAGATTGAAATTGAAATGGATTATCAAGGAGGATATTAACATGAATACAACAAGAAAAAAGGCATCGATCAACGGATTATTCTTTGTCGTCACCCTCGTGGTCAACGCCCTGGGGGCAACAGGGGTCATCAATGGACTCTCTCAGAAAGAGATATCTGACAGGTATCTGACCCTGATTACACCAAGCCCTTCCACGTTCAGCATCTGGAGCGTGATCTACACTTTGCTGCTGGCCTCCATCATCGTGATGATCATCAGGAGCGATGATTCCTACTATAAACATGCAGTCGATGAAATCAGCACCCTTTTCAGGATCTCTTCGATCCTCAATATCGTGTGGATCGTATCTTTCTCCTTCCTGCAGATTGAACTGTCCACGCTCTTCATTTTCGGATTTGCGGTCACCCTGTCCCTGATCTGCCTGAAGCTGATCAGGATCCAGGAGGGGAAACGCTGGCTGCTGCCCCTGACCTTTGGGATGTATACAGGCTGGCTGTTCATTGCCACCGTCGTCAACGTCGCTGCAGCGCTCGTCAAACTGGAATGGAACGGTTTTGGAATCGCTGAAGAAATTTGGGCGGTCATCATCCTGATCATCGCAGTCCTCCTGATCATTCTGGTCAGCACACAAATCCGTAATGCAGTGTTCCCGCTTCCCGTCGCATGGGCTTATTTTGGAATCTATCAGTATCTGAACGCACCTGAAGGGTTCAACGGAGAATTCGGTCTCCTTCAGACCACAGCCCTTGCAGGTATGGTTGTCCTTATTGGTGTAGCGGCAATTCAGCTCTACCGGAACCATTTCTCGCTGCTTCCCAAGGATTCCCCTCAGCAGACCTATAGCGAAAGCTGATGCAGGAACGCATATTGTAGAACCTGATTTCAGAATCAACTAGCCAAATGACATTGCCCTCGGCTACCGGAGTTCTTCTGGCAACCGGGGGCATTTCCGTTCCTATGAGTCATCATAGGACTACTACCCCCTCCGCATGGACCAGACATTCCTGTCCAAAGTCCTCACGTTTCAGAAAAATTAGACCGCCCCACCCTATCGCCAACAGCGACAGGATGGGGCAGTCTCTTCATTTTTCCTTATATCTCTTTAAGGAGGATTTCTTCCACTCCGATCCTCGGTCTTCTGGATGGAGACTGGTCCGGGTATCCCACCGGAATCAGTGCCACGATCTCATACCTGTCTTCAAGTTCGAGCAGGGCTCTGGTCTTCTCCTGGTCGAACATCATGATCCAGCAGCTTCCGAGACCAAGGTCCACAGCCCTCAAAGTGAGATGGTCGATGGCGATGGCCGCGTTCAGCTTCAGGTATGCCTTCAGCGCAGCAGGATCCGCATCATTCCGCTTCTTCCTATTCTTCACAGAATCGCTGTCCTCCGCATCAAGCGGCGTTCCCGCGAAGGCCTGGGCCTCCCTGAGCTCCTGCAGCCGGACGCCCATGGCTCCAGGCGCCTGGGTGTCGATCAGGCAGGCGATGATGACGGGCGCAGCCGCCACGAAAGGAAGCGGGGTGCATTCCCTGAGCTTCGTTCTCGCCTCCGCACTCCTGATGACGATGAAACGTGATGGCTGAAGGTTTGTCCCCGACGGTGCCAGGGATGCCGCTTC
>DATISI010000100.1:0-2106 GCA_035581745.1 Clostridiaceae bacterium | reverse complement strand
GGCCGCAAGGGCGAGGTTGTAGTCTCCGGTCACCGCAGCTGCGGATGCCGTCTCCTCAAAAGCCTTGATCTGCTGCACGAGTCCTCTTACCGCGGAGGGCAGGTGGCCCATGGAAAGCGGTACAGGACCGTTCTTCGTGATGATACAGCTTACCTCGACTGCGGATTCAAAAGGAAGGTCTGCAAGCGCGCCTCTGTTCATCGTGTTGACCGGCTGGATGTCCCTCCTGTCGTTGTAGATGGAGTCAATCAACCTGCATGCCGCATCGCTGTAGTAGGCTCCGCCTCTTTCCTGGAGCTGTGGTGGCTTGATGGCCAGGTTCTCGTCCTTGTACAGTTCGAAGAGCTCCGCCTCGAGTTTCTTCACCACTTCGGCCCTGGTCCCCATCTTCTGGAAGGATTCCAGTTCCGACTTCAGCATGGAAGGTTTCTTGAAGTAATACCTGTGATACGGACATGGGATAACGCCGATCCCTTTGATGAACTCAGGTTCCCAAGGGAACTCCTCGATGTTCTTCATGGTCGTGTTCTCACTGGTGTCCACCATCTTGTCGATGAACTCCTTCAGATGAGGGACGCCGTCCACATAGATTTCTTTGCCGAAGACCATGTGGTTCAGTCCGGCGAAGTCGATCCTGACACGCGAAGGGTCGAGGTCCAGGATCTTTGCGGCCATTCTTTCCATCCCGATCGGGACATTGCAAAGGCCGATGACCTTCTTGGTATGTCCGTATTTCAGCATGGCTTCCGTCACCATTCCAGCTGGATTGGTGAAGTTGATGAGCCAGGCATCAGGACACAGTTCTGAAATGTCCTTCGTGATCTCGAGAAGGACCGGTATCGTCCTCAGACCCTTGAACAGCCCGCCTGCCCCATTGGTCTCCTGTCCGATGTAGCCATGGCTGAGTGGGATCCTCTCGTCCTTGATCCTGGCGTCCAGCTGTCCTACCCTGAACTGCGTGGTGACAAAGTCCGCATCCTTGAGGGCTTCCCTTCTGTCCAGACTGAGATGGATCTCCATGTCCACGCCAGCTTTCTTCACCATACGTTTCGCGAGATTGCCTACGATTTCCAGTTTCTCTTTTCCATCCTCGATATCGACGAGCCAGAGTTCCGTTACCGGCAGCTCAGCATGTCTCAGGATGAACCCTTCGACAAGTTCCGGGGTATAACTGGATCCGCCTCCGATAGTGACGATCTTTAATCCTTTTTTCATCATGACCTCCAATTTCATATTGATTATGTTCCTGCAATACTTTAATAGTACCCTATAAACCAGGGGGATAGATTGCAAAAAATGAGAACATATTTTTAATATTTGGAAATGAAGCGGGACCCTGTGATATAGAATCTCCAGGGTTTCAATGCATATTCCCCGGCATAATCCACCCCGACACGGACGGTCTCCGTGACCTCGAAGGAGGGTTCAACCGCTTCCCGGATCAAGATTTCTTGCCCTTTCCCAGGAAGTGTCGCAGACATGTCCTGCTCGACTTCCACACCTGTCCCCTTCTCTCCCTGCCCTTCCCTCTCCTCGTCCGGGAAATAAAGGGACCGGCCATTCTCTGCCATGGTGATCCCCATGGCTTTCGTGAGCTTTCCAGGTCCCGTGGTGAGGTTCTGGAACTCCTTCTTCGTCAGTTCATCCAGAGCCTTATGGTATCTCCGTTCAGCCATGGCTGGAATCCCTGTGCGTGGCTCTATGGAACGGATGAGTACCGCTTCCGGAATCCCTTCTCCTCTTGCGATGATGTTGATGAGATGGTACATCCCGTAGATCAGGTACACATAGACCATCCCCGGTCTGCCGTACATGATGCTGTTCCTACTCGTCATCTTCCCTCCGAAGGCATGGGAAGCCTTGTCTTCAATTCCGGTATAGGCTTCGGTTTCTGTGATGATTCCCGACAGCTCATAGCCTTCTCCCCTGACGACAATCTCCTTGCCCAGGAGTTCTCTGGCCACGGTGATGGCATCCCGGTCGAAAAACTCCCTTTTTAAAATACCCTTTTCCATAGACGAATCCACCTTTCCTTTTTGTGTGACAGGGCAGGGACACAGCCGCTGCCCCTCCCATATGCCCCATCATTAATCTCCTCCCATTATA
>DATISI010000099.1:0-3207 GCA_035581745.1 Clostridiaceae bacterium | reverse complement strand
CCTTTCGAGATTTCCTTTGACGCGTCCGTGATGCTGAGGATTGGCCTCGTCATCCGTCTAGAGATCAGGTAGGAGAGCGCCGAGGCGGCTAGAAGGAGGAGGACCGTGATATAGGCCAGCTGTGTCCTGAGGATCCCCGAGGTTTCGGATACAGGAGCCAGCGGCATGTTCACGAGCAAAACCCCTTTGTCTGCGGTTTCCCCTTCGCTCGGACCTGGTACAGGAACAGCCATGATGATGAACTCGGTCCCGAACCGGGGATGCTCCACCGTGGTCTGTGCAGATTCTCCAGCAAGCGCCTTCAAGACCACCTCGCTGTTCGCCCGGCCGAAGGAGTTCGGGACACGCTGTTCTCCGGTGGATCCTGCCTCATAGAACAGGCTGCCCGTGCTGTCTGTCACCTCAAGGTACAGGTTGTAGGTGAAGGAGAAGGTCTCCAGTTCCTGGACAAGGGCTGTATTCCCCGCAAGGTCTTCGAGTCGCTCCAGCTCTGCAAGGTCAGAGGCAAGGGAATCGATCCGGTCCGAAAGACGGCCGATCTGCGTATCCAGATAGAAACTTTCGAGGAAAACGACCTGGAAAAGCCAGAGCAGGACCAGGACGAACAGCACCAGGGCCATCATTCCCGTCCATAGTTTCATCGCGATGCTCTTCATTCCGCCACCCCCGGCGCGAACTTGTAGCCCGTTCCCCAGACCGTCACGATCCATTTCCGATAACCGCCAAGATGTTCCCTCAGCTGCTTCACATGGGAATCCACCGTCCTGTCGTCCCCCATGAAGTCATATCCCCACACCGAGGTGAGGAGCTGTTCCCTGGAGAACGCCTTGTTCGGATTCTTCACGAAAAAGCTCAGGAGCTCATATTCTTTTGGCGTCATGGAGAGCAGACGTCCATCAAGATAGACGCTGCGGCCGTCGAAATCCACAACGAGCTTCTCCATCTCGATCCTGCTGGTCTTCTTCACTGCTGGCTCCGCGCTCCTTGCGCGGGAGAGCACAGCTTTGATCCTGGCCATGAGCTCCCTTGGACTGAAAGGCTTCACCATGTAGTCATCCACGCCCATGTCGAAACCGAGAAGGCGGTCGTATTCCTCTCCCCTCGCGGTGAGCATGATGATGGGAACGCTGGACTCCTTCCGGATTTCCTCACAGACCTTCCAGCCGTCCATCTTGGGCAGCATGACATCGAGGATGACCACATCGAAGGTGTCTCCCCTGAACCGGTTCAGGGCTTCGACGCCGTCAGCCGCCTCCGTCACCTGATAATACGCCATGGACATGTATTCCTTGATGAGGTCGCGTATCCCTTCCTCATCATCTACAATCAGGACTTTGAGCTCTTCCATCGCACACCATGCCCTTCTTTGATTCTCCTCAGACCGACAATCTCATTCCGGCCATTTTCCTTATTATAGCACCAGGACGGCTCGGACTTCATCCTTATTTGCAAAGCGGTATGGGATTGGTCCATTTCCTGGAAAAGACCAAGGAGCCTGCACTGCAGACTCCTCTCTAGGTGGTGTGGTATTCCCTTTTCCCGATGCGTTCCCTGAAGGTGAGCCATGCCACTCCGAGGATCGGCCCGATGGAATCGATCAGCACATCCGTCGGCACCCCTGCCCTTCCGGGTACGAAGGACTGATGGACCTCATCTGTCACCGCATAACCCACGGTGAAGAGGAACGCTGCGGCAAGCAGCTTCTTCCTGTCTGCGACATCGTTCCTGAACGCATTCACAGCCAGAAGGAACAGGACCAGGAATTCGGTGACATGGGCACCCTTTCGCACAAAGAGTCCAAGGTTCTCATAAAGGAAGGTCCCTTCCCCGATCCCAAGCCATACCAGTACGGCCACAAGCCTTCCCGACAAGGCGGAAGAATCCTCTCCAACCTGACTGGAGAACAGGAAGATCACCGCCATCCATAAAACCAGCCATATATAAGCCTTTCTTTTCTTCATCTGCTATCCTCACCCATCATCATAAATTATCCTCGCTCATCTTCACAAGCTATCCTTGTATATCCTATCATTTCGTTCTTGAAAAGCGATATGCTTTTCTCTACAAGAGACAGTATATCATCATCGTGCCCTGTCATGCAAAACTTCTGGAAGCGGAGTGGCCAGGAGCACGCCTGCCGGTATCGAAAGGTGCTTTCTTCTGTATCAGGAACAACGCGAAATCATTTCAACAAAGATAGGCCTGAATCCTATATTGAAGGTGGAAGATGAGGAATATAATATCGTATAATATAGCTAATCATTTGAACGGGACGAAAAGCAACCTCTTGCAAAGCGAAGTCAAAATAATCCAGATGATATCCTAAGGAGGATCAAGAGAAATGAAGATGAAATCCATGGTCATTCTAATCATCGTATCTGTCCTATTCACCTCGGCATGTGCTTTCGGGGGTCGTGTTGAAGCGCCCGCAACCGGGAAGTACGTGATGAAGGATGCGGAAATGGAAGAGTGGGCATGGGTTCTGCTTGAGGAGGAGAATCAATTCACGTTCAACCGCAATCTTGCGACTTCATATCGACCGATGGGAACCTATTCCGTCGAAAAGGATGAACTGATCCTTAAGGTGCATGATAATGAAATCTATCGGTTCAGGATCGAGGGGGACAGCCTGATTTTCGAAAGTGGAGAATTCGCGGAAGGCCTGGTTGAAATAGGGACCGTATTTGAGCTGACAAAGGACAAGTAACCCTTCACGTCATTATCATGAATTTTCAGAAGTATCGCTTTCCTATCGCTCTGCATGAAAAAGAGTTGAATAAAGTGTATTTTAAAAGGGATTCGGTGGAATCCCTTTTTTGTCTCATTATACAAAAATTGAAAGTGGAGAAAAACATTTTATTGTCAGATATCCTTACCAATCCCACTTTTCTTATTGTGTCTCACTCTTCTAAATACCATCTTAACTGCAACCCAAATCACCATCAACCCAACAAGAATATATGGAAAGTATATATTAAATCCTAAATACACGGATATCCATAATGTGATGTAGAGAACCAGAATGAATAAGATTGTTTCTAATATCTCTGAAATAATGCTTATTATGATTTTCATCTCCTATAGAACCATATTTGCATTTCCTGCAAATTGCGGTTGCGGCATGTTACATCATGTATAGTTAAAATAGGTGATACATTCAACCTACTCGCAGATTACTCCATATCAAGTTACAATCGCCTTAATTGA
>DATISI010000098.1:0-6554 GCA_035581745.1 Clostridiaceae bacterium | reverse complement strand
GCGATCACCGCGGTGATCAGGACGAAGATGATGGCGAGGTTCGGAATCCGGAGGAAGTTCCCTGCCGCGATGAGCCTGAACTGCTGATAGACCGCAGGACCTACATGGAACGGGCCGCCCTGGCCCAGCTGCACGATGATGGAGCGGTAGGCGCTGAGGGTTGCAAGGGTGACAAGGAAGGGGGCGATTCTTCCTTTAGTGACGAGAAGCCCGTTGATCAGGCCAAGGATCGAACCGAACACCATGCAGAAGAGCAGCATGAGGATCGCGCTTTCAGACCGGTTAAGCACGACCACGCCTAGCCCGGAGACAAGCGCCACCATGGAGCCCACGGAGAGGTCGATCTGTCCGGAGATGATGACAAGGGTCATTCCAAGGGCGATCACGCCTTTGATGGCCGACTGCAGCATCAGGGTCGACAGGTTGGCATAGGTGAAGAAATTATCGTTGAAGATCGTCGCGATGATGACCAGCGCGATGAAAGAGAAGACATAGGTGTACTGGGAATAGAACCTTTTGAACTGGGTCAGATTCGAGTTTTTTGTCTTGAGCTCCGAATTCATTGTATCCCCTCCAAATTCGACCCTGTGGCATAGTACATGACGTTCACGTCAGTCAGGTCTTTTCTTGTGAATTCCGCATTGACTTTCCCTTTATACATGACCAGGCAGCGGTCCGCCACCTTGTAGATTTCCGGGAATTCCGCACTGAACAGGATGATCCCTCCACCGGCTTCCGCCAGGGCGTTGATGATCCTGTAGATTTCAAATTTCGCGCCGACATCGATTCCCTGTGTGGGATTGTCGAGGATATAGACCTTGGAATCGATCTCCAGCCATCTCGACAGGATGATCTTCTGCTGGCTTCCTCCGCTGAGGGAGGTGATATAGTCCTCGGGGTTTCCTACCCTGATGTTTGTCACCTTCTGGTTCTTCTCGAACCTCTGGACCTCTTCCTTCTTGTTGATCAGCAGCTTGTCGTGCCTCGCCACGAAATGGGCGATGGAGAGGTTGTCCCGGACACTCAGGTCCTTGATGATGGACCTTTCCTTCCTGTTCCTTGGCACCATTCCGATTCCTGATTTGATGACCTTCTTTATGCTGCTAAGGTCCACCTTCGTTCCATGCAGGCGGACTTCACCTTTTGATACATGTCTCGCGCCAAACAGCGCTTCCGCAAGTTCTCCCCTGCCATCTCCGTGCAGTCCGGTGATCGCGAGCACCTCCCCTTTCCTTAACTGGAAGGAGATGTCCCTGAAATAGGGTTCGTCAGTCAGCTCCTGCACCTCCAGGAGGACTTCCCCCTGGGCATGGGTCCGTTCGAAGATCGAATCCACAACCTTCCTTCCCACAAGGAGTTCGGTCGCCTTCTTCTCATCGATATCCCTGAATTCTCCGGTCTCGATGAACTTTCCGTCACGGAGCACCGTATACCGGTCACAGATCTGGAAAAGCTCCGGCATCTTATGGGAGATATAGATGATGCTGACGCCTTCCTTCTTCAGGCCCCTCATGATGTTGAAGAGGTGGGAGATTTCCGTGTTGGTCAGCGCGGTGGTGGGCTCGTCCATGATGATGAGTTCGGATTCATAGAGCAGCGCCTTCGCGATTTCGACCAGCTGTTTCCTTGAGGTGTCGAGACGGTCCATAGGCTCGAGAGGATCGATCTCGATATCCATCCGTTTGAAGATGGCTCGGGACTTCTCGATCATCGCCCCCTTGTCCAGCAGATGGAAGCGGTTCAGGATCTCCTCTCCGATGAACAGGTTCTCATAGACCTTCAGGTCATTGATCGAATTGAGCTCCTGGTGGATGAAACGGATCCCTTCCTCCTGGGCCTTCTTCGCGGACATGTGCTCCTGCTTCTTCCCGTTGATATAGATCTCACCGGAGGTCTTGGGCACGATTCCCGCCAGGATATTCATGAGCGTCGATTTTCCTGCGCCATTCTCTCCAAGGAGGCCATGGATCTCCGCCTCACCTACAGAAAAATCCACATGGTCTAGCGCTCGCACCACGCCGAAATCCTTCACGATCTTCTCCATTTTTAGAAACATCTCTTGCACCTCCAGATTGTCAGGCAAATGGTGTATCCGGCCAGGTCAACGACCTGACCGGATACGATGGCTATTAGACTCCGCTCTCATAACGGATTTTCCAGATTTCCGATTTCCTGAATTCTTCTTCGTTGTCCGCGTCGATTTCCAGGGTGTCGATGAGGATCAGCCCAGATACGTTCTCGCCTTCAAGGATCTTCGCGCCATATTCTACAGCATCCCGTACCATGGTTGGGGAGAAGAGGTAAGTGACCTGGTCAAGGTTATGCTGTTCTTTGTAGGTCTTGAAGGTGTCCAGGTTCTCTTTCCTTCCACCAACGCCTGTGAGGAGCTTGATGTTCAGTGTCGCTGTTCCCTGATAGCCGATGATGGCATCAAGGACGCCCAGTACGACTTCATCATCATGGGTGAATACAGCCTGGATCTTCTCGATGTCTTCCTTGCTGCTGGTGTTCAGGAAGGTCTCCATCTGTTCCTGCGCTTTGGCTCTCTGCCAGTCTGTGCTGAACTGCTGGACGATGGTGATCTTGTCATCCTTTGTCTCCTGGAATCCGTCTGATCTCTGCTGAGGGACTGTGGAGTTATCACCCTTGAACTCAAGGATGAAGACTTCCTTGCCTGCAGAGAGGTCAGCCGCGAAATACTCGTTGAGGTACTTTCCAGTCTCCTGGCCGATGGTGACATTGTCACCCATGACTTCAGCCGTAGGGGTGAAGCCTGTGATCAGCCTGTCATAGACAAGAAGTGGGATTCCGGCTTCCATGACTTTCTGTGCGCCGGACCTTAGTTCGTCTCCGTTATGCGGCCATAGGACGATGGCATCGACTTTCTCATTGATCAGCGTGTCGAGCTGGTTGTTCTGTTCGGAGGATTCCGCAGAGGTCAGGAACTTGTAGTCGAAGTCTCCCTCTGTGGAAAGCTTCTTCGCCGCATCCTCAGCATGCTTGATGCTTTCGCCAAGGAACCCGTGTGTCGCGTTTGGCATGACGATTCCGAGGGTCTTACGGGTTTCGGTCGGTGGAGGTGTCGCAGGAGGCGGGGTCCCCGGGGTTGTCGGAGCCGGCGTCTCGGCAGCACAGGCAGTCACAAACACAAAACTCAGTGTTAATAATAAAGCCAGTATTTTTTTCATCTTTTCCCTCCATATGGTTTATTTATTAGCAGAGCGGCTGCTCCAATAATCGGGTCAGGATTCTCCAGATGTCGATTCCCTAAAGATGAGTTCATGTGGCAGGATGATTTTCTTTGTGATGCTCCTGAGGCTTACGATCTTCTCGACGATGAGGTCAACCGAAGTGGTTCCAAGGTCGTACCTCGGCTGCGCGACGGTAGAGATGCTGGGGACGTAGAACCTCGCGATGGAGGCATTGTCAAATCCGATGACCTCGACTCCCTTTCCTGCCTCCATCCCGACGGATGTGAGGTATCGGATCGCCCCGATGGCCAGCATGTCGGAAACGGCGAGGATCGCGGTGGGTGGATTTTCCAGTTCGAGCAGTTCCCTGCAGGTCTCCATCCCACTTTCCGGTCTGTAGTTGCTCTTCCTTATGTATTCGGGCCGGAACGGGATTCCTGCGGACTTGAGCGCTTCCCGGTATCCTTCCTCCCGCTGGGCTTCTGAGCTGAGATAGAAGTTCCCACTGATCATTCCGATGTTCTTATGACCCTTCTCGATGAAGTACCTTGTCGCCTCTTCCGCGGCCCTCTTGTTGTCGATCATGACATAGGACACTTTCGCACCATCTGTATACTCGCAGCACTGCACGAAGGGGAAATCCACCGCAAGGTCGTTGATCTCTTTTTTCGCCATGGTGGAGTATAAACTGATGACGCCGTCGACCTGCTTGGTCCGCAGCATGTTGAGATATTTCTTTTCCACAGCATCGTCGTGATGGGTGACACAGATCAGGATGCCGTACCCGAGTTCAGCGGCACGGTCCTCGATCCCTTTCAGGATGGTGGAATAGAAGGGGTTGGACAGGGTCGGGAACAGGACCAGGATCATGTCGCTCTTTGTCTTGCGCAGGTTCCGTCCGAAGGTGTTGGGAATGTAATGTGTTTCTGCGATGGCTTTCTTCACTCTTTCGATTGTTGCCTCGGATACACCCTTGTCCTGATTGATGACTCTTGATACCGTCGCTACAGAAACACCTGCAACACGGGCCACATCCTTGATGTTCATGCTTCCACCCCTGTAAAGTATGAATAAAATATGTAATCGTTTACGCTTAAATTATAGTATTTTCTGATTTGTTTGTCAATATCTATCCAATATTTAAAAATTCGGCGATGAAATATTGAAATTTGTCTGCATTAGACTTATAATATGCTCAGATAAATTGTAATCGTTTTCTACAATATTGATGAATGGAGGTCAGATTATGGACCGAATCAGGGCTGGCGTCATTGGACTTGGATTTATTGGAGAGGCTCATATCGAGGCCCTGAGGCGCCTGGGCAATGTCGATATCGTCGCCATTGTGGATCCCACGGACCCGGAAGGCACCGCAAGGAAGCACCATATCGCGAAGGGTTATGCCACGCACCAGGAGCTGATCGACCAGGAAAAACCGGATATCGTCCATATCTGCACACCAAACCATACCCATTTCGAGATTGCGGAATATGCGCTTACAAGGGACGTGCACGTCCTGTGCGAGAAGCCGATGACCGCAACCCTGGAAGAGGCGGAGAAGATGGTGGAGCTTGCCCGGTCGAAGAAACTGGTCGCAGCGGTGAACTACCACAACCGTTTCTATCCCATGGTGAGGCATATGAAGGAGATGATCCGCGCTGGGGAAATCGGAAGGCTTTTCTCCATCCACGGCGGATATCTCCAGGACTGGCTCCTCTACGATACGGACTATAACTGGAGGCTGGTCTCCTCCCAGTCAGGAAGGACCCGTGCCATCTCAGACATCGGTTCCCACTGGATGGATATCGCCGAGTACATCACCGGCCTGAAGATCATCGAAGTCTTCGCGGACTTCTCCATCTTCCACAAGACGAGGAAGAAGCCCGAAGGACCCGTCCTCACCTTCTCCAAGGCGGACAAGGAAATGGAATATACCGAGATCCCCATCGATACCGAGGATTTCGCGAGCATCATCCTGAGGTTCGAGAATGGCGTCGTGGGCAATGCCACCATCTCACAGACGGTTGCGGGAAAGAAGAACAAGATTTCCTTCTTCGTTTCAGGATCCGAGAAATCCCTGGAATGGGACCTGACCGACCTCAGCAACATCATCGTCGGATACCGCAATGAGCCCAACCAGGTGGTCACCAAGGACAAGATGCTGATCCATCCAGAAGCGGCCAAGCTCGTCAGCTCTCCAGGCGGCCATGCGGAGGGTTTCCCGGATGCCTTCAAGCAGTGCTTCAGACAGGTCTACCACTCCGTCACAAACCCCAATGACCCTGTAGAATATGCCACTTTCGAGGATGGCTACCACCAGATGCTCCTTGCGGAAAAGCTGTATGACAGCGCAAGGAACGGGGTCTGGGTAAAGGTACAGCCTTCAAGATAGAAAAGGAGGAATGTATGAAATTAGGACTCCATAGTGCGATTCTCGCCCAGTCGACCTTTGAGGAAGTCATCGATACGGCTTCAAAGATTGGCTACACTGCCGTGGAAATCGTATGCTGGCCTGTAGGAAAGGCGGAACGGCGATATGCCGGCGTCACCCATATCGATGTTGATTCCCTGGACGAGGAAAGATGCCGGCAGATCAACAGGTATGCCGCGGACCGCAACATCACCATCGCCGCCCTCGGCTATTATCCCAATCCACTGGACCCCACCCCCGGCCATAGCGAGATGGTCATCGGACATCTCAAAAAAGTGATTGAAGCCGCAGCCATGCTTGGCGTAAACAAGGTAAGCACGTTCATCGGAAAGGACAAGACCAAGACGATCGAGGAAAATCTTTCCCTCTTTGAAACCGTCTGGAACCCCATCGTGAAACTCGCAGAAAAGAAGAAGGTATGGGTCGGAATCGAGAACTGTCCCATGTATTTCACCCCGGATGAATGGCCAGGCGGGCTGAACCTCGCTTCCTCTCCCCATATCTGGAAGAAGATGTTCGAAACCTTCGACAGCCCCTACTTCGGACTGTCCTATGACCCTTCCCATCTCTATTTCCAGGGAATGGACTGTATCAGTCCCATCTATGCGTTCAAGGACAAGATCAGACATATCCATATCAAGGACATCAGGATCTTCAAGGACAAACTGGATGAGCACGGCATCTTCACCGCGCCTCTTAACTACATGGCACCAAAGCTTCCAGGTCTTGGCGGAATCGACTGGAGTGCATTCACCTCAGCCCTCTACGACATCGGCTATACTGAATCCGCATGTGTAGAAGTGGAAGACAGGGCTTTCGAGGAAACCCCGGAAGACCGCATGAGAGCCGTTGAGCTGAGCTTCAGGTACATGTCCCAGTTCATCTAGCGACCATCACGGGTACAAGCTTTCACGCTTTCATGAGCAGAGACT
>DATISI010000097.1:0-1753 GCA_035581745.1 Clostridiaceae bacterium | reverse complement strand
CCTTTCGATGGGACATACGAGGAACTCCTCAATACGGAGATGAAGAAGTATGGAGGAACATGGGATTATTCCCAGGAGGTATACCAGGCAGAGAAGGTGATGCAGGACCGGCAGCATTATTCCATCGAGGTCATCCTGCCGCCGCTATCCGTAATGATGATCAAACCGAAGAGAATCAAGGGGGTAAAGTAATTGAAAAAAGAAATGATCGCCATGATCCTGGCCGGTGGCCAGGGAACCAGACTGGGAAAGTTCACAAAGAACCTTGCGAAGCCTGCCGTGCCATTTGGAGGGAAATACCGAATCATCGATTTTGTCCTGTCCAACTGTGCAAACTCAGGCCTCAACACCGTGGGCGTGCTGACACAATACAAGCCCCTCGTCCTGAACACCCATATCGGAATCGGATCCCCATGGGATATGGACAGACGGGATGGCGGAGTGACCATACTTCAGCCTTATGCCAGTGAGTCGGAGGAGAAATGGTTCAGGGGGACCGCGCATGCGATCTACCAGAACATCTCCTATGTCGATGACTACGATCCTGATTTCGCCCTGATCCTTTCCGGAGACCACATCTACAAGATGGATTATCAGGCGATGCTGGACTTCCACAAGGAATCCGAAGCTGCACTGACCATCGCTGTCCTCGAGGTTCCATGGGAAGAGGCTTCAAGATTCGGGATCATGAACACGGACGCAGAGAAACGGATCATCGAGTTCCAGGAGAAACCTCAGGAACCCAAATCCAATCTTGCCTCCATGGGCATCTACATCTTCAACTGGAAGCTCCTGAAGAAGTACATGGAAGACAACACCAACGCGGGCATCAACATGGACGACTTCGGACAGAATGTCATTCCCGCATTCCTTGAGAATGAGGAACGCGTCTATGCCTATCCTTTCAAAGGCTACTGGAAGGACGTCGGTACCCTGGAATCCCTATGGGAAGCCAATATGGACCTCCTAGACCAGGATTCAGAGCTCCAGCTCGATGAACGAGGCTGGAAGATCTATTCCAGGAACCCAGCCATGCCGCCTCAGTTCCTCACCAAGACAGCCAAGGTGACAGATTCCCTCATCGTTGAGGGCTGCATCATCGCGGGTACGGTCACAAGGTCGATCCTGTCTCCAAGGGTATTCGTCTCCGAAGGCGCTGTCGTCGAGAATTCCGTCATCATGGGTGATGTGCATATCGGGAAGAATGCGATCATCCGTAAAGCGATGATTGGCGAGCATGCGGTCGTCCCAGACAACTGCATTGTGGATGAGAACGGCCAGATTGCCGTAGTCGGGGAATTTGAAGTGTATAAGGAGGACAAGTAAATGCATCGGAACAAACTAATCGGTCTGATCAACCTTACCGAGAATGATTATTATATCAAACAGGTCACCTACAACAGGCCAATCGCTTCGATCCCTTTCCTTGGCCGTTACCGGATCATCGACTTCGCGCTCTCCAACCTGATGAACGCTGGTGTCGACACGGTAGGCATCTTCCTGAACGACAAATACAGGTCCCTGATGGACCATATCAAGAGCGGCGCAGAATGGGACCTCGACCGGAAGAACGGTGGAATCTTCTACTTCTCCCCATACAGCAATCCGGAAATCATGACCCAGCAGAGAGGCGATATCTTCAACTACTTCACGAACCTTGACTTCCTCACGGAAGCGCACGGGGATTATGTGCTGGTCACGGGAAGCTCCATGGTCTGCAACATCGACTACAAGGCCCTCCTCAAGCATCATC
>DATISI010000096.1:0-4310 GCA_035581745.1 Clostridiaceae bacterium | reverse complement strand
ATGCCGTGACCTCGGACCAGGCGGAAGAGATCCTCACCGCGAAGGGGAAACTGTTCACCCTGCTGAAGATCGACGAGGGGAACAACCTCGGCGCGGCAAGGATCAGGATCCGTTCCCTGAAGGCGGCCATGGAAGCCAGGGAAAGGAACGGTTTCGTCAGGAAGGACCATCCGATCGTCTACAACCGTCCACAATTCACCATCGAGATGAAGAAGACCCATACCATCCTCGCACCGCAGATGTCCCCGATCCATTTCAGGTTCATCGAAGCTGCGCTGAAATCCTCCGGATTCAATATCGTCGTCCTTCCCGATGTGGACAAGAAAGCCATCGATGAAGGTCTGAAATACGTCAACAACGATGCCTGCTATCCGTCTATCATCGTGACAGGGCAGATCATCAACGCGCTGAAGAGCGGACTGTACGATGTGGACCATACCACAGCCCTCATCACCCAGACCGGTGGAGGATGCCGCGCGACGAACTATGCGGGATTCATCCGTAAAGCCCTTCGCGACGCAGAGTTCCCACAGGTTCCCGTGGTTCCGCTTTCGATGCAGTCCTTCGAGAGTCATCCAGGAATGAAGATCACGCCAGCCACCATCAACAGGGTGCTCTTCGGTGCGGTCTATGGAGACCTGCTCATGCGGGTGCTGTACCGGGTAAGGCCTTATGAGGCGATTCCAGGTTCCGCGAACATGCTCTATGAGAAATGGACCGAGAAACTGATCGGAGACCTGTCGAGCGGAAGCTTCACGCTGTTCAAAGACAATGTCAGGGAAGTGGTCAAGGACTTCGACACCCTCGAAGTTAGGGATGTGAAGAAACCGAAAATCGGGCTTGTGGGCGAGATCCTCGTCAAGTTCCATCCGACAGCGAACAATTCCATCGTCGACATCATCGAGAGTGAAGGCTGTGAGGCCGTCATGCCGGACCTCATCGACTTCTTCCTCTACTGTGCGTACAACAACGTCTACAAACACAAGGAGCTTAGCGGGAAATGGCAGAACGCCGTCACGTCGAAGCTTTCCATCGGAGCCATCGAGCTCTACAGGAAGACGATGCGTGAAGCACTTGATGCTTCAGAACGGTTCACCGCTCCATCAAGGATCGAGGAGACCGCAGAGATGACCAAGGATGTCGTCTCCATCGGAAACATGACCGGAGAAGGCTGGTTCCTGACGGGCGAGATGCTCGAGCTCATCCATTCGGATGTCCGTAACATCATCTGCATGCAGCCATTCGCCTGCCTGCCGAACCATATCACTGGAAAAGGCGTCATCAAGAAGCTTCGGGAGATGCACCAGGATGTCAACATCACGGCCATCGACTATGACCCTGGCGCAAGCGAGGTCAACCAGCTGAACAGGATCAAGCTCATGATCTCCATGGCCTTCAAGAACATGGAGAAGAACCAGGACCTGTCGGCGGTTGAAAAAACCTTGACAATCGAGAAACAGCATATATAATAAGGGTATATTTAATACAGGCGATGATAAAGAGGATTAGGCGCATTTGACGATGACAGAGAGGAGAACCCCAGGCTGGAAGGTTTTCTCATAGGATGGCGCTGAAGGTAGCTTTTGAGCTTCCAGGCTGAACTTACAGTAAGCTTGGACGGTCGTTCCCGACCGTTAAAGAAACGAGAGCCCATGCATGTGGGAATTAAGGTGGTACCGCGAGTCTTCGTCCTTTACAGGATGAAGGCTCTTTTTTTATACAACGGAATGAGGAAAACCTAAGGAGGATATCATGGATAAGAGAGAAGACATGGAGAACATCGAGAAGATCGACGACATGGAGAATAACGGGGACATGGAGAACACGGGAAGCAGGAGGACCCTGGAGAAAACCTACAGCCCGAAGGATTTCGAGGAAAGGATCTACCAGAACTGGATGGACAGGGGATACTTCACACCGAAGGTGAACAGGGACAGGAAGCCGTACACCATCGTCATGCCGCCTCCGAACATCACCGGAAAGCTGCATATGGGCCATGCCCTGGACCTCACCCTCCAGGACATGCTGATCCGTTACAAGCGGATGCAGGGATTCGAGGCGCTGTGGCTTCCAGGAGAAGACCATGCCTCCATCGCGACAGAGGTCAAGGTGGAGAATGAGCTCCTGAAACAGGGGATCGTCAAGAAGGAGATCGGCCGAGAGGCATTCCTCGAGAAGGTATGGGAATGGTCCGATGAATACCGTGAAAGGATCCGTGACCAGGTGAAGAAGCTGGGCTCCTCCTGTGACTTCACGAGAGAGGCCTTCACCATGGATGACAACCTGAGCAAGGCGGTCAGGACCGTGTTCGTGAAGCTCTACGACGACGGCCTCATCTATCGCGGGAACAGGATCACCAACTGGTGTCCGAAATGTACCACCGCGCTCTCCAATGCGGAGATCGAGTACAAGGAGACGGAAGGACACTTCTGGAACTTCAAGTATCCCATCAAGGGAGAGGACGGCTTTGTCGTCATCGCGACGACAAGACCTGAGACCATGCTTGGAGATACCGCGGTCGCGGTCAACCCTGCAGATGAAAGGTATGCCTCCCTTATCGGGAAGAAGCTCATCCTTCCCCTCATGGACAGGGAGATCCCGATCATCGCGGACGACTATGTCGACATGGAATTTGGTACAGGCGCGGTAAAGATCACGCCTGCCCACGACCCGAACGACTACCTCATCGGAGAACGTCACAGCCTGCCGAGCATCAGGGTCCTTGACGATTTCGGAAAGGTGAATGAGAACGGCGGAGCATACAATGGCATGGACCGGTATGAGGCAAGGAAACAGATCGTGAAGGACATGGAAGCCCTCGGCCTCCTGGAATCCATCAAGGTACATCAGCACAACCTGTCCACACACGACCGCTGCGGAACCGCGATCGAGCCGATGATCTCCAGGCAGTGGTACGTCAAGATGGCGCCGCTCGCGGCACCAGCAATTGAGAGCGTCAGGAGCAAGGAGACGAAATTCGTCCCTGAGCGTTTCGAGAAGACCTACTTCAACTGGATGGAGAACATCGAGGACTGGTGTATCTCGAGGCAGCTCTGGTGGGGACACCGGATCCCTGTCTGGTACTGCAATGACTGCAACGAGGTCATCGTCTCGGAGGAGACACCGGACAGCTGTCCAAAATGCGGATCCTCAAGCCTGAAGGAAGAGGAGGACGTCCTGGACACCTGGTTCAGCTCCGCCCTCTGGCCTTTCTCCACCCTGGGGTGGCCGGACAAGACTGAGGACCTCGACTACTTCTACCCGACACAGACACTCGTCACAGGCTATGACATCATCTTCTTCTGGGTAGCGAGGATGGTGTTCTCCGGACTCTACAACATGAAGGAGAAGCCGTTTGACACGGTGTTCATCCATGGCATCGTCAGGGATTCCGAAGGCAGGAAGATGAGCAAGTCCCTTGGTAATGGCGTCGACCCGCTGGAGACCATCGACCTCTATGGCGCTGACGCGCTAAGGTTCATGCTGATTTCCGGAAACGCACCAGGGAACGACATCAGGTTCTATCCGGAAAGGGTGGAAGCCGCGAGGAACTTCGCGAACAAGATCTGGAACGCCTCGAGGTTCGTCCTCATGAACCTTGACGACGAACTTCTGGAGACCTATAAGGACAGCACGAACTATTCCCTGGCCGACAGGTGGATCCTGTCCAGGCTGAACTCCCTGGTCGGCGAAGTCACGGCAAACCTTGACAAGTTCGAGCTTGGTGTGGCGCTGCAGAAAGTCTATGACTTCCTGTGGAATGAACTGTGCGACTGGTACATCGAGTTCCTGAAACCTGTGTTCCATCACGGTACCGACGAGGAGAAGGGAACCAGCCACAATGTCCTCAGGCATGTCCTGATTTCCGGGCTGAAGCTCCTGCACCCCATCATGCCTTTCATCACAGAAGAGATCTACAGCTACCTGGGCGACGAAGAGACCATCACCCATGCCGCATGGCCGGTCATGGACGAATCGCTGGTCGACCTCGCCACGGAGAAGAACATGGATGCCGTCATCGAAGCGATCAGGAGCATCAGGAACCTGAGGCAGGAGATGGCTGTGCCGGCATCAAGGAAGGCGAAACTCCATATCCTCCCTCAGAACGGAATGGGGGAAGCCTTCGAAGTCGCAAAGGACTATCTCATGAAGCTGGCCTATGCGGATGACGTGATCCTCCTTAGCGAAGAATCCGAAGAGGAGAACAATGTCGTCCTGGTCACAGGCGATGCGAAAATCTACATCCCGCTCCTTGACCTCGTGGACAGGGAGAAGGAACTGGAACGTCTGGGCAAGGAAGCGGAGAAGCT
>DATISI010000095.1:0-10273 GCA_035581745.1 Clostridiaceae bacterium | reverse complement strand
CTGGGATACCTCGCCTATCGGAAGCCTCGTCTGGAAAACCGGGTCATGGTCCCGCTGTCCATCCTGGAGACCATCCCCAGCCTTTCCCTTTTCGGGATCCTCCTCGTGCCGCTTGCGACCGTGGGGAACATCGCGATCTTCAGGAGCCTGGGGATCAGAGGAATCGGATGGGCACCGGCCTATGTGGCCCTGTCCCTCTATGCGCTCCTTCCCATCGGGCGTAACGCCCTCGTGGGGTTCAAGAATGTGGACCGCGGCGTCATCGAGGCTGCAAGGGGAATGGGCATGAGCCGGTGGAACATCCTCGAACGGATTGAAGCCCCGCTCGCCTTCCCCGTCATCTTCACGGGAATCCGGATCGCACTGGTCCAGGCCCTTGGAGGCGCGGTGCTTGCCGGACTTGTGGGCGGCGGAGGACTGGGAAGCTTCGTCTTCCTCGGCCTTGCGGAGGCCTCCTCGGACCTTATCCTTCTCGGGGTCATCCCCATCGTGGTCCTCACCATGGCGAGTGACGGGATCCTTAAATTTATAGCAGGAAGACTGCAGGCAGGAGGGCTGACATCATGATCAGACTTATAGACGTATCCAAGGAATATGACGATTTCGAAGCGGTGAAGAACATCTCCCTGGAAGTGGAAAAAGGGGAGATCCTTGTGCTGCTCGGACCTTCAGGCTGCGGGAAATCGACGACGCTCAGGCTCATCAACAGGATGGTGGAACGCACAGGTGGCAGGATCGAAATCAAGGGAAAGGATATCGATTCGATTCCGCAGGAACAGCTGAGACGCGGCATGGGCTATGTCATCCAGAACATCGGGCTATTTCCACACATGAACGTGGCACGCAACATCGCTACGGTTCCAAGTCTCCTTGGCTGGGACAAAGTGAGGATCGAGAAGCGGAGCCGGGAGATGCTGGAGCTTGTCGGCCTCGACTATGACCGGTACATCGGAAAGCTTCCGAGGGAACTTTCCGGCGGAGAGGCACAGCGCATAGGCGTCGCTCGTGCACTTGCGTCGGATCCGGACATCCTCCTCATGGATGAACCCTTCGGGGCGGTGGATCCCATCAACCGGCTGAGGCTCCAGAAGGAGTTCTCGATCATCCAGAAGAAGCTCCACAAGACGGTGATCTTTGTCACCCATGACGTGGAGGAAGCGATGCTTCTCGGAGACAGGATCTGCATCATGCGGGAAGGGGAGATCGTCCAGACCGATACGCCGGAGAAGATCGTGCTGAGACCGCAGGATGACTTTGTCCGAAGCTTCTTCGGTGGAGAAGGCGCGCTGAAACTCCTGTCGAGATATCTCGTCAAAGATTTCGTGGAGGACATCCCCGTAGAAGGAGAACCTTTGGAGGAGGACGCCACGCTGAAGGATGCCCTGTCCCTGATCATCCTTCGCGGAGACGACCGGGTGGCTGCTCCGGGAGGAAGCATCTCCCTTGGAAGGATCATGTCCTCGATCAGGATGGTGGAACATGAGAAGGATTAACGTCTCCAGGTTCTTCATCCTGCTCCTCACCCTCGTGCTCATCCTGATGCTGGTCTTCTCCCGGGAGTTCGAGATCTTCATGTACCAGCTGTTCCAGACGAAGACCCAGACAGGTTCAAGGACACTGCTCTACGTGCTCTTCAAGGACCATCTCTACATGGTGGTGGTCTCCAGCATCATCGCCATCCTCGTGGGACTCTCCATCGGCATCTTCATCAGCTCGAGGCACGGGCTGGAGTTCCGGGATGGCTTCGAGAAGCTCGTGAACCTCGGACAGGCCTTCCCTTCCGCCGCACTACTTGCCCTCGTGGTTCCCATCGTGGGCTATGGTACAGATGGTGCGCTCATCGCCCTCGTCATCTATGCCCTCATGCCCATCGTGTACAACACGGCGGCAGGACTGAGAGGCGTGGACCACAGCGTCATCGAGGCTGCGAAGGGGATGGGGATGAAGGAGATCCAGGTCTTCATGAAGGTCAGGTTCCCCCTGGCCCTTCCGGTCATCCTGGCCGGAATCAGGACCGCCCTCGTCATCAACATCAGCGCGGCGACGCTCGCGGCTGCCGTAGGTGCGGGAGGACTTGGTGTCCTCGTCGTGAATGGCGTGAAAGCCTTCGACATGGTTCTGATCCTGGAAGGGGCGATTCCCGTATCCCTCATGGCCATCATCGCGGACCTCATCTTCACGGAAGCGGAGAAGAAGCTCACCTACGAGGAGGCTTCCTGAGACCGACTGTATAAAGTGAAGGCACGTGAGAACGGTTGGAATGGACAGGCGCTGAGGAATCAGCAACGATCCGATTCTGAATCTGAGAAGGACAGAAAGCTCCATGGTCCGAAATCCTGAGGGTTTCAGACCATGGAGCTTTTCATATCTTTTGGATGGAACGGGAAAACATTTTCGGGGATGGAAGACATAAGCGCCGTCAGGGAAGAATGTACTGGGATGAGAGATGGCCTGATGATATAATAAAAATAAATGAGATGGTATCGATAGCCATACGGAAAATCATATCCTGTAGGAAAAGATATCATGAGGGGGAAGCTGATGGGGAAGACGAATCCGGAAAAGTTCATGAAGATGTGGGAAAAGGAAAGACGCGGGGGAAAGGACAAGTATGTGGCGTATCGAACCGTTCTGCTCGGAATCGCGGTCATGGTGGGCAGTATGATGGGGAAAATGCTCAGAGGTGGGCCTTTCTTCCTGGATTACTTCCAGTTTTTCGCAGGCGCCATAGGTGGATCCATCGGAAGCCTGATCGCATGGAAGAGGAGTGAAGCCCGTTATCTCAGTCTCCTCCAGGAAAAGGAACATCAGGAAGCACAAGGCGGAACCGATCCGATGAACGGTGACAGCTGAATCCATAGATGACGGACTTCAGATGATGTCTCCAGATGAGCGGAAATGAGATAAAATACAATACTCCACTGGCCTTCATCACTTACAGGTGACAGGAGGCCAGTGGAGTATTTCTCTTTTTATAGGGAAGGAAGCCTACTCGATGATCTTGTCCGGGTATTCCATCCTGACGATCTGGTCATAGAGGAACTTCGCGACGCCGTCCTCATCGTTGCTCGGTGCGACATAGTCTGCAATCTTGAGCAGCTGGTCCACGGCGTTGGACATGGCGCCTTTGATTCCTACAATCTTGATCATCGAGGTGTCATTGTAGTTGTCGCCAATGGCGGCGACATCCTTGAGGTCGATGCCCAGATGATCGCAGAGCATGGTGAGCGCGACACCTTTCGAGGTGCGGCTGCTGGTGACCTCGAAATTGTATTTCCAGGAGGAGAAGGTGAGCAGGTTCTTGTTCATGGAGAAGTGGTCCATGCTGCTCCTGATCTTGTTGAGATAGGCGCTGATGCAGGAGATGCTGTTCGCCTCCTTGACTTCCCTTAGCAGGTCCTCCAATGTGGGTACTACCTTTAGGCTGCCCTGGGAAAGGACCAGTCCAAGGACGTCATTGTACAGCTGCTCCCTTTTCTCCGTATCCGTTCCCAGGTCCTCAAGCTCCTGCTTCAGGATGTCGATGCCTTCCTGGGTGACATAGGTGTACTCATCCGTGGAAGCCTCATATTCCAGGTTCTGGGCCTGGAGGTAGGTGAGGACATTCCTGACCTCATCCGCAGGTATGGACACGCTGTAGAGCTTCTTCCCCTTGTCGTCATAAACGCTGGCTCCGTTGCTCGAGATGATATAGGGAGAGATGTTGTATTCCCCGATCAGACTGATGATGTCCGCATAGGCACGGCCTGAGGCGATGCATACTTTCACGCCCTTCTCCATGGCCATCTTCAGGGCGTTCATGCTGTAGGCTGTCCCCTTGTGGTCAGAATTCAGCAGGGTCCCGTCAAGATCCGTGACAAAAAGTTTCATATGGTTTTTCCTCCCGTTGGTATATTAACTTCAGTATACCACCTGTATAGGTTTTCAATTTTAACGTTCTGGAAATTTAATTCTTCTTATTTCCCTTCCTTGGAGACCAGACGGATATAGCGGTAGAGGGTAGCTTCGGAAACGTGGAGCTTCTCCGCCACACCGCTCACGGCTCCCTTCAGCATGAAGATGCCCTTGTCGCTAAGGATCTTGACCACGCGCATCTTCTCTTCCTGGGTCAGCCTTTCCGCAGGGACGTCCGCATTCTCCAGGGTGCTGCTCAGCACACTGTCCGTGACCTCCGCGATGGAACCGGAGAAGGTCTCCGTGGAATCCTGTGTCTCCGCTGCATGAGGAGGGACAACCTCTTCGGTGGAGAAGCCCATGTTGCTGAGCTGGAGGATCTGCTTGCTGAGATTGACATATTTGCTCCCATCGAAGTTGATGCAGAGCATGCCGGTGAGGTTCCCTTCCTTGTCCTTGATGAACAGGGTGGAGGAACGCAGGATCCTGCTGTTCTTCGGGAATCCCTTATAGTTGATGACATAGTCATTCTCCCGGAACGTCTGGTCAGAGATGAAGCCCAGGGCGAGGTCGGTAAGGGGGGCGTCATTGGTCCTCCCGGTGATATGCCCGTTCACGATATGCACGATGCTCTGTTTCCTGTCCCGGATATCATGAAGTACGATCTCGAAATCATCCCCAAGGGTCTTCCCCAGGAATTCCGAGAGTATGGTGTACTGTGCGATTGTTTCCTTGTCCATCATAAATTGCTCCTTATCTTGTGGAATCTCCGTATGTTCCCCTCAGGGAACTTCTCAACCTTATCTTATCATGATAAAAAATTTTAATAAAGAGAAAGATTTTTCAGGATGATAAATTATTATCTGTTCAAGTCGTTGAAATCAGGATGTTGAACGGCCGAAAAAAATATTTTCATCCCCAATTGGTAGGGGATTGTGGCATCCTGATAGGAATCTGGAAGCCGTTCAACCCGGATAATGCTGAAGTATCAAGGAATTCGGTGATAACCTGATAAAGCCATAAGAAACGATATGGAATTCCACAAGATATGTAAACATTTCCAATAATTTTGACAAAATATTTTAATGATGATAAATTATTATTATCGGAGGTGAATCATGAAAAAAATTATTAGCACAGACAAAGCACCAGGTGCGATCGGACCATACTCCCAGGCGACACAGATGGGCAACTTCATCTTTACGTCAGGACAGCTGCCGATAGACGTTGCGACTGGAAACCTCGTCGAAGCGGACATCACGGCTCAGGCGACAAAGTGCCTGGAGAACCTGAAGGCGCTCCTTGAGGCTGCGGGATCCGGGATGGACAAAGTCCTGAAGACAACGGTGTTCCTGAAGGACATGAATGACTTTGTGGCGATGAACGACGTCTACAAGACATTCTTCACAGAGAACCATCCATCAAGATCCGCTGTACAGGTAGCAAGGCTCCCGAAGGATGCCATGATAGAAATCGAAGCGATCGCTTCAGTATAAGCCTCATCCTCATCCCGGACAGGGACAGAGATAAGGAAACCCGAGAAAGAATATCGATCAATAGAGATCAATAATGATAAATGGAGGAAATATTCAATGTGTGCAAAATATTTTGCTGAACCTTTCAAAATCAAGATGGTAGAGTCCATCAAGGTCCTTACCACAGAAGAAAGACTGGAAAGAATAGAGAAAGCGAGCTACAACGTCTTCAACCTGAGATCCGATGACGTGTATATCGACCTTCTGACAGACAGCGGAACCGGAGCGATGAGCGCCAACCAGTGGGCAGGCATCATGGTCGGAGACGAATCCTATTCAGGCGCGAGAAGCTATTACAACCTGATGGATTCCTGCAAGGATATCTTCGGATACAAGCATTTCCAGCCGGTTCACCAGGGACGTGCGGCTGAGCAGGTCGTCATGCCAATCCTTCTTGGGCCTGGAAAGGTAGCCATCGCCAACATGCATTTCGACACCACAAGAGCACACGTTGAAATCGCCGGAGCGAGAGCCGTGGACTGCGTGGTCGAGGAAGCCCTTGACACCGTGACCTATGCACCATTCAAAGGAAACATGGACCTGGAGAGACTAAGAAAGCTGATCGGCGAGTTCGGTGCAGAGAACGTGGGCGTCATCATCATGACCATCACGAACAACAGCGCAGGCGGACAGCCGGTTTCCATGGAGAACATCAGGGAATGTGCAAAAATCGCCAAGGAATTCGGGATCACCTACCTGATCGATGCTGCAAGATATGCGGAGAACGCATTCTTCATCAAAGAGAGGGAAGAAGGATACAAGGACAAGAGCATCCGTGAAATCGTGAAGGAATGCTTCTCCTATGCTGATGTCTTCACGATGTCCGCGAAAAAGGACGCCATCATCAACATGGGTGGACTTATCGGCGTCAAGGATAATGATGACATGTTCGAGATCGTCAAGGCGAGGACCATTCCTTTCGAAGGATTCATCTCCTACGGCGGACTGGCGGGAAGAGACCTTGAAGCGATGGCCATCGGTCTTCAGGAAGGCGTGGATTACCACTTCCTGCAGTACAGGATCGGACAGATGCAGTACCTTGCGGAAAGACTCGACGAAGAAGGCATCGCATACCAGAGTCCTGTAGGCGGACATGCGGTCTTCCTCGATGCGAAGAAGATCCTTCCACATATCCCTTACTATGAGTTCCCAGGCCAGGCCCTTGCGATAGAACTTTACAAGGAAGCTGGAATCAGGTCATGCGACATCGGCTCCTACATGATGGGAAATGATCCGGATACACTGGAACAGATCGAGTCAGAATTCGAGTTCACAAGACTCGCGATCCCAAGAAGGGTATACACCCAGTCCCACCTCGATGTCATCGTTGACGCGCTTGTCGCGATCAGGGAAAGGGCGAGCGAGGTCAAGGGATACAAGATCACATGGGAACCAAAGATCCTCAGACATTTCACCGCGAAGCTTGCTCCACTGGACAAATAGGACAGGGAAAAAAGCGGGCGTAAGAATGTAGATGTCTCCAGGCTGAAGATTCCGGACTGGATATCCTTCTCCATCCCCCTGCTTATTTAGGGAGCTGGCGGGACGGTGCGTGGATGGACATTCCGGGGGGAAAGGCACAAGACAGGAGAAAGAGCGGCGATGCCGCTCTTTTTTCATAGGGGGAATCTGGCTGATACCATGAGGCGGACAGGTGGTCCGCATTGGGATTCATGGCTGGAGAAGGTTCTGGATCCGGGGACGGAACAGGAAAAAAGATGGCTAAATTCTTCACGAAGACCGTCCAAAGAAGGGGATTTCATGTATAATTAAGGTAACATGACACTAGGGGGGCGAGACAATGTTGAAAGTAGTGAAAAGAAAAGGTAATATTGTGGACTTCATTCCGGAAAAGATCTGCACGAGCGTGGAAAACAGCGCACGGGACGCAGGAATATACCTGACCGCAGGCGAGCTGGATATGATCGCCAAGGAAGTTGAAAAGACCATCGTCAACGTAAGGGGCGAGGAAGGGACAACATCCTCATATGAGATCAGGGGAGTGGTCGTAAGAGTCCTGAAAGCCATGGGATACAGGAACGTTGCCATGGAGTTCTATTCTGGAAAAGAGAAATAGGAAAGCTGACTCAATAGTTCCAACTATTGAGTCTTTGCAATGGTGCTAAAGTAGCACCCATAACAACCTGGAAGGAGGGTTTAAATGGAAATCATCATCGTGACAGGAATGTCAGGCTCGGGAAAGTCCGTGGCCGTGAACGCACTGGAAGACATCGGGTTCTACTGCGTAGACAATCTTCCCCCTGAATTCATCCTGCCTTTCGCCAAATTCTCCTTCAAATCAAGCATGACAGACGACAAGCTTGCGCTGGTCGGGGATTCAAGGAGCAAGGAGCTGTTCCCGACCTTCATCAATGAGCTGAAGAAGCTGGATGCGGAAGGGATCGTGTACAAGATCCTCTTCCTCGACTGCGCGAACGAGAGCCTGCTCAAACGCTACAAGGAGACAAGAAGGAAGCATCCCCTCATGGATGAGAACGTGACCTCCCTGGAGGAGGCGATCCAGATGGAGCGGAAAGGCTTCGAGCATATCCGCGACCGTGCAGACTACACCATAGACACCACATTCCTTTCCGCTGCAAAGCTGAAGAAGGTGGTCACCGAGAATTTCACCCAGGAGAAGAGCCAGGTGATGCAGATCAAGGCGATCTCCTTCGGGTACAAATATGGGATCCCGTCGGATGCCGACCTGGTATTCGACCTCAGATACCTGCCCAACCCGTTCTATATCTCGGAGCTCAGGGACCATACGGGCCTTGACCCCGATGTCTATGAATACGTCATGACCAATCCCCTGGCAGAGGAGCTCTTCAAGAAGCTCCAGGACCTGGTGGAATACCTCATCCCCCTCTATGTCGAGGAAGGGAAGAGCCAGCTGGTCATCGCTTATGGCTGCACAGGAGGGAAGCACCGTTCGGTATCCTTCGCGCGCAAGACGGCGGAATATTTCCTTGAAAAGGGTCTGAATGTCGTCATGCAGCACAGGGACATCGAAAGGAAAGCAGAAGGAAACCATTAGGAGGGAAAAAGGTGAACAGCATGTTTGGTCTGATTTTCTTGATCGTACCGATCATCATCTTCGCTGGGTTCGTGTTCGTGGGCATCTCCGTGATTGCCTCCATCACAAGGAACAATGCGAGGACAATGAAAAAGGGCAGCATTCAAGACCGAAGTCCTGATGCATGGTCCAAGCCATCAGCCCCAGCAAGCAGGCAGGAGCCCGATGATGACTTTGAAGGCTCCGGAAGCGTCAAAGGCTATGAAGGGTCTGAAATCATGTATAAGGAGAATGCCGTGGATGAACTCCACAGCATCGAGCGTCCGGACAAGTTCTGGGAGAAAGAGAACCAGGATTTTGTGGACGGCCATCTCGAACACGACGAGAAAAACAAGAAGAAGAGATGACAGAAGCCCCGCAGCGGTTCCCATCAGTGAAGATGGAGGACAGCTGTGGGGCTTTTTTTAGGGTCAGTAATGTTGGTCTGCTTCATATGGACCGGGATTCCACGAATCATCTTTCTCCCGCGGACTTCATCAGGAGATATACCGCAGGGAAAAGGGAAGTCATGAGGATCTGGGCACCTGTCGCAAGGTCGAGGACGGCATGGCCCATCATCAGGGACCTGAGTCTCCTTTCCTTATAGTAGAGGAGGCCAAGGACGAAGAGGAGGGGAAGAAAGGACAGGAACCGGAAGAGGATGTGCTGTCCCTCGAAGAGAAGAGGGATGAAGCTGTGCTGCAGGGCATAGAAGAACATCGGATATCCGATGGCCAGCCATTTGTTTCCTGTGATCCGGTCGATACCGTTCAGGGAATAGCCGAAATACAGCGGAAACTCGGCCAGGACGATGGTGAGGGGAAGAAGCAGCAGGTTGAGTGCGGCAAGGGGAACAGGAATCGGCTGTACCATGACCACCGGGATGTAGCCATAGATAAGGAATCCGAACCCGTACATTCCACCGATCCCGAGAAGGAGCATGAGGCCAACCATCTTAAGGGTATGTCGCCAGGTGCTCGGGTCTTTATCGAAACCGAGGAGCGACCGGAAGGTGGTTCCCTCTTTTCGGCAGACCAGGGCGAGGACAGCAATCGTCACAAGGTTGCAGGCGGTACAGAGGATGGACCACCACTGGCTGGCCTCGATCAGGGACTGGCCAGAGAGCTGGACAAGCAGAAGACCGGCGAAAATGAACAGGGCGCTCCGGAAAACGGGTAAAAGGAAGGGGCCTGTCTTGGACATTAGGACACCTCACATTCTCAATAGGAATAGGTTATCGATATTGAATAAATATATCAATCCATACCATCGTATACCCTGCATGCAATCCTGGCAAGTGGGGCTGGCACCTCCGGGAAAATAGCGCGTGTTTTCTCCATTGGAGGAGACTGGGAAGGTCTCCAAGGGGCATTCTTTTGAACATTGCCTTGCGTATAAGGTATAATGAAGGGGATAAATGTGCTGAGGCCTCATGAGGCCTCGACCTGGAGGACCAGGAGAAGGAGTAGAACATGGATTTCAAAAAGAGATTCGAGGACCTGAAGAAAGTGTATCTGGCGATCTGCGAAAAGGAAAGACAAGGCATGGAGACGGATGAGGATTTCCTCGAGATCCTGCCTGAGAAGGAATCTCTCGCAGAAGAGGTGGTATCCCTGGCCACAGCGTTCGTTGACGAATTGATGGACCATAGTGGAAAAGACTTTAGGATCACCCTGTATCCTGCCTATGTCCTGGACTCCTTCGAGGAGTCGAAAGAGCCCAAGGAATTCTTTGAATATCTGAAAGATATTATCCGGTACGAAGAAATCATGGAAGGCAGCTTCTACGA
>DATISI010000094.1:0-2885 GCA_035581745.1 Clostridiaceae bacterium | reverse complement strand
GACAGCTCGAGGATCGACCGGATCATCCATAAGCTCAAGCTTGAGCGTTATGAGAAACGGAAGGCCAGGCACCTCTCCACGGGAAACGCCCAGCGTCTTGGTATCGCCAAGGCGATGGTCCATGACCCTTCCATCCTGATGCTTGATGAGCCTTCAAACGGCCTTGATCCCGCAGGGATTGTAGAGATCCGCGAGGTGCTGCAGGACCTTGCCGGGAATTCTGGTGTGGCCGTGCTGGTCTCCAGCCATCAGCTGGATGAGGTCGCGAGGATCGCGACAGACATCGCGATTATCCATAAAGGCCGGCTCATCCGCAAGATCGATGGTGCCCATCTGGAGGGCCAGCTCCGCAAGTCGCTGCTGGTGGATGGAAAGGACCGGAGCGGAATGGCGAAGTTCCTTGCAGAAGCAGGCTACAGCACAGCGGATGGAGGAGGCATAAGGTCTGAATCTGAAACCTGCCTCCAGCTCCAGGGCAGGGAAGCGGTGGAGAATCCGGAGCGGATCGCCACCCTTCTCGTGAACGGAGGATTTCCACCGAGCCTTCTCATGGTGGAGAAGGAAGACCTTGAGACCTACTTCCTTCGGACAATCGGGGAAGAGGGAGGAGGCGCATGATGGGAGAAGCGAAAGTATCCTTCCCTGTGGAATCAAGGAAGTTCATGCGCTCCAGGGTGCCAGTCCTTACGCTGCTCGCGCTGATGTTCATCCCCTTCATCGGAGGGCTGTTCATGTTCATCCTGAAGGATCCGGAAATGGCGCTCCGTCTGGGGATCATCACAACCAAAGCACAGCTTGCGGGAGGAACGGCGGACTGGCCGTCCTATCTCGGGCTTCTTGCCCAGGCCATCTCTGTTGGCGGACTCATCGTGTTCGGTTTCGTGACGAGCTGGGTTTTCGGAAGGGAGTACTCCGACCGGACCATCACGGACCTTCTGGCGCTGCCCGTGTCCCGGACCGCCATCGTCCTGTCCAAATTCCTTCTGGTGTTCCTGTGGAGCCTCTTCCTTTCCCTCCTTGTCTTTGGGGCAGGACTCCTTATCGGGAGGGCAGTGGATATTCCGGGCTTTTCCGCAGGCCTCGTGACGCAGGGCTTTTCTGTCTATCTCGTCTGCGCTGTCCTCACGATTCTCCTCTCCTCTCCGGTCGCCCTGTTCGCGAGCATCGGAAGGGGATACCTGTCTCCACTCGGCTTTGTCATCTTCACCATGATGCTGGCCCAGATTGTCGCGGTGACCGGATATGGGCATCTCTTCCCCTGGGCTGTCCCGGCCCTGGCCAGTGGTGCTGCAGGAGGCGGAACGGCTGCGCTTGGAGCCATCAGTGTGGTCATTGTCCTTCTGACCAGCATCGCAGGACTGTATGGTACGATTTTCTGGTGGAACCACGCAGACCAGAGCTGATCGAGGGACATAAACCTGAAATGAGGGCTATAAGGACCGCAGTGCAGAAGGGATAATATACAGGACTCTGCATAAAGAGGATGCTAAAAGCAGCCTGTCTGGGCGATGGAGCATATTTCCATCCCTCAGGCAGGCTGTCTTTCCCGTTATGCTATTGGCAAGAATGCAGACAGCAGAAGGCCGGGCGTCAGCCTGAGAAAGAATTTTTTTGCCAAAGTGACAACTTAATGAATATTCATAGGTTGTATGATAAATAATTTATGTGTATAATAAAGAAGTGATGAATAAATTGAATATTTAATGAATATGAATGAAAAGCTTGGAATAGAACGAAAAGCTTGGAAATAGAATGAAAAAGAAAGCAGGGATAACTTTGATAGTGTATGAGAATGTGACGAAAAAATACGACGATGTCACGGTCGTTGACGGTCTGAACCTGACCATCAACGATGGGGAGTTTGTTGTCTTCATCGGGCCTTCGGGCTGCGGAAAGACGACCTCACTCAAGATGATCAACCGGCTCATCAAGATGAATGGAGGAAAGATCCTCATCGACGGGAAGAACATCAACGACATGGATGCGGTGGAGATGAGAAGGAACATCGGATATGTCATCCAGCAGATCGCGCTTTTCCCGAACATGACCATCGGAGAGTAGATCACGGTTGTTCCGAAGCTCCTGAAGTGGAGCAAGGAGAAACGGGAAAGACGGGCGAAGGAACTCCTGGAGATGGTGCAGATGCCCTATGCGGAGAATATCAACAAATACCCCAATGAGCTGAGCGGAGGCCAGCAGCAGAGGATCGGCGTGCTCAGGGCCCTTGCGGCGGAACCGCCAGTCATCCTCATGGATGAGCCCTTCGGAGCGCTCGACCCCATGACGAGGGAGAACCTCCAGGATGAGCTCAAGGTCCTGCAGAAGAAACTGAAGAAGACCATCATCTTCGTCACACATGACATGGATGAGGCGGTGAAGCTCGCGGACCGGATCGTCTTCATGAGGGATGGGAAAATCCTCCAGACGGCGAGTCCCGAGGAGATGCTGAGGAATCCCGCAGATCCCATGATCAGCAGCTTCATGGGCAAGCTGTCGTACAATGCCACAGGAAACGACCTCACCTGTGAGGATGTCATGAAGAAGCGTGTGCTGACCATCTCCGAGAACCGGAAGATGCTCGAATCCGTGGAGCTCATGAAGAAGCGGGAACTCGACTCTGCGGTGGTCATCGATGAGGATGACCGGTACAAGGGCGTCCTGACCATCGAGACGATCCTCGCCAGGGGAATACCGGGGCAGAGCATCGCAGCATTCGTGGACACCAATGTTCCCGTGGTGACGACGAGCACCAATGCGAAGGAAGCCTTCGACAAGCTGGTCGCGTCGCACTACAACTACATCGTGGTGCTGAACCGGAACCATACTGTCGCAGGGATCAGCACCCGTACGAGCATGACAAAGGCCCTGGCCAGCGTCATCTGGGG
>DATISI010000093.1:0-2680 GCA_035581745.1 Clostridiaceae bacterium | reverse complement strand
CGCTGTTGTTGATGAGCTTCGGGCTCACCAGGTGCTTCTCGAAGCCCACGAGAATCTCTGTCCTCCCCTGCTCCCACATCCTGTAAGTCTTGTATTCGTTCTTCAGGACCGAGCTGACATAGAAGGAGTCCTCCACCTGCTTCACCAGTTCCCTTGCACGGTCAGTATCGAGCCTATGGGGGAATGGCACATTCTCAAGGTTCCTCGCCAGACGGATCCTGCTCTTCATGACCAGGGATTCCTTACTCAGCATCTCCTTCACCTTCTTTCTTCAAAGCCTTCCTCAGCTGATTGATCTCATCCCGCGTCGCCGCGGCTTCTTCAAACTTCTCTGTCGCGATCTCTTCCTGCAGCTTGCGCTTCAGGACCTCGATCTTCCGTTTTCCTGTCACTTCCACAGAGGCGAACTTCGGATACTTCCCTACATGGGTAAGGCCGCCCTGGACCCGCTTGATTGAAGGAACCAGGAATTCGGAAAAATAGTCATAACACTGGCTGCATCCAAGAAGACCTGTCTTCTTGAAGGAAGCATATTCCAGTCCGCAATTGGGACATCTCATTTCTTCATGGCCATTCTCGCCGATCCGGTCGAAGAAGGATCCAAAAAAATTGTCATAGGACATTGAACTCACCTCTGATTCTGTCCGGTCCAGATATGGACCGGCTATTAGTTATATTATACCAATGATAATGATGATATTTAACCTAAGATAAGATTTATCAGACTATATGCACCGGGTTCATGAACTTCATGAATCCGTCACATACCGCTGATAGACGGAAAGAGAACATCATGGCCGATTCGCCCCTCCGGTTCTCTCTTAAGGTCTTCCTTATTATAGTACGACAGCCTTAAATTAACATTAATTATCCATATTTCCTGCCATACTCACAGGCAGAAAATGAATAATCCGATGACATCGTCAATATCTGGCTGATTGTATCCAATCAGTTTCCAGGTTTCTTTCCAACCCGGTCACTGCCTTCCTCTTTCAAACCGGCTTCATTGTTCAGTACATAGACTTGGCATTTATCACTTATTTTTCACTATAGGTGTTTTCCGAAATTTGTCACCACAGTGGATACCCCTTAGTTTATCACGTTAAGGGCTTTCGAATTCGATGCCTCATCGTATCGTGTGACCGTTCTATTGATCAGCAACAGTCCTAAACGGTCTTACTTCTCATCCTTGATGATCTTCTTGATGAGGGTCAGGTCTTCCTTGTCGATCTGCTTTGGATCGATACGGACATCCTTCTCATCGACGCTGTCCTCGAAGTGTCCGCGGATCAGCTTGACGTCGTGCATGCTGAAGGTCTCGATGACCTCTTCGGTCACATAGTTCAGCCTGACCTTGACGTTCTCCCTGATGACGTTGTTTCCGATGACCTCGCCCTTGCCCTTCTCGGTATTGACGATGGATCCCACTCTTGGAAGCTTCTTCCTGGTCTGCTCATAGGTCTCCTGCTCATAGTTCAGGCAGCACATGAGCCTTCCACAGATTCCGGAAATCTTTGTCGGGTTGAGGGACAGGCTCTGTTCCTTCGCCATCTTGATGGACACGGAAGTGAAGTCTCCGAGCCATGAGGAACAGCACAGGGTCCGGCCGCAAGGCCCGACGCCGCCAATCATCTTGGCCTCGTCCCTGACACCGATCTGCCTCAGCTCGATCCTTGTCCTGAAGATGGTCGCAAGGTCCTTGACCAGTTCCCTGAAGTCGATCCTGCCATCCGCGGTGAAGTAGAAGATCACCTTGTTGTTGTCGAAGGTGTATTCCACATCCACGAGCTTCATGTCGAGACCGTGCTCGATGATCTTCGCCTCACAGGTCGTGAAGGCTTCCTTCTCCCTGGACTTGTTATGTCTGTGTCTTTCCATGTCTTCCGGTGATGCTACCCGGATGACGGGCTTCAGCGGAGCAATGATGTCATTCTCCCCGATTTCCTTGTCCGCAATGACGCACTGTCCGAATTCGACACCGCGTGCGGTCTCCACGATGACCGGCTGGTCATCCTTTATATCATAGTTCAGAGGATCGAAGTAATAAATCTTACCCGCCTTCTTGAACCTTATACCCACTACTTTTACCATGTATATTTTAAACCTCCAATAATTTCAGCATCAGACTGGAAATGACGGTCTCTTTGTTGATGTTGATTCCCGGCATGATGTACTTCCTCATACCATACAGTATACTCAGATACCGCTGGAGTGTCGAGTATGTGGTTTCCTTTGCAAGAAACACGATATCCTCATTGAGCGTCTTCTCTTTGATCGGATTCTCATATAAGGATTTTTCCTTCAGGATACAGTCTATGGCATAAGAGAAATCATCGAAAAAGTCTGCGATATCCGCTTTGGCTACAGCGCTGGAAAGGGTGAGTACGCGGTAATATTCCATGTCCCTGGCCTTCCTGGCTTCCGCCAGGGATTTCAGGATCTTCACCGACAGGATGAGGGATTCCTCCTTCAGCCCGTTCAGGATGATGTTCTCCGACATCTCAGGGATTCCCCGGGATAGGGAGATGACGCCATCGATCTCCTTGGCGGTGATCTCGATCAGGTTGATTGGCGCGATCTTCTTCCTGTCCTTGGTGATTTCTTTTTTCACCGTCTCTTCCTGGATCCGCTTCTCCTCCTCTTCGTTATGTCTGTGGACAAAGGAGATGACATACTCCTT
>DATISI010000092.1:0-3175 GCA_035581745.1 Clostridiaceae bacterium | reverse complement strand
CCGGATGAGATCGTGAGCGTCCTCGCCCATGAGATCGGACATGGCAGGCATAAGGATGTCCTTCGGAATTTCCTCATCTCTGCCGTCCAGATCAGCGTCTACCTTGCGCTCCTCACCTTTTTCCTTTCTTCAAAGGAACTCGCCATGGCTTTCGGTTTTCCAGATGTCCATCTGGGTTTCGCCCTGATCCTCTTTGGAATCCTCATGGAACCTTTCGGGGTCCTCCTCGGCATCCCCCTGTCCGCCATCTCCAGGAAGGCGGAATACCGTGCAGACGGCTATGCCGCTGAGGTGGGATACCGAGATGCCATGGTCAGCACCCTGAAGGTCCTGGCACGCGAGAACTTCTCCAATCTCACCCCGCATCCTCTGGTCGTGAAGATGACCTATTCTCACCCACCCGTCAGCCAGAGGATCCAGGCGCTTATGCAGTGGAAGCCTGCCAGGCCCTGATGCCTCGCCATGGCATGAGATGAAACCACTTATAGGATGCGTACTTTGGATCATCCATCTGTCGCCAGATTGTTCCTCAGCCTGTTTCACCGCACGCCACCCCCCATCCCGCAGCACCCTGTCACGGAATTCTGTTGCCAGATGTTCCTCGAGATGATATGTTGAATGAATAAAACGCTGAATTTAATGGTTTACATGGGCCACCTATGTTCAATCAGTTTGTTCTGCCAAGGAGAATAAAAATGAAAATCAAAATAATGGCTGATTCCACATGTGACTTATCCCAGGACATCCTCGACCAGTATGACATCAGCATCGCTCCGCTTGTGGTGAGCATCGATGGACGGGAATACAGGGACCGCATCGACATCACCCCGGAGGAATTCTATAAGGAACTCCCTAACTACAAGACTGCTCCCACAACCTCCATGCCGACACCCGAGTCCTATCTCAGCTGCTTCAGGGACGCGGAGACAGAGGGTCATGACGAAGTCCTCTGCATCAACATGTCGAGCGGTACCAGCGGATCCTATCAGGGTGCCGTCCTTGCCAAGAGCCTCTACTTCGAGCAGTATCCGGAATCCGGCATCAGGATCGAAGTCATCGACTCCGTCTCCATGAGTCATGGAACCGGATGGCTCATCATGAAGTGTGCGCGGCTCCGTGAGAAAGGATACACCTTTGAACAGCTCATCGCGTATTGCGAGGACATGAAACGCCGGATCAAGCACTTCCTCTCCGTGGAGGACCTTCAGAACCTGATCCGCAGCGGAAGGATCTCCAACACAGGCGCCATGATCGGAAAGATGCTGAATATCCAGCCCATCATGTCCATGAAGGATACCAAGGGTGTCATCGTGGCCAAGAAGCGCGGACACCAGCATGTGCTCCGTTACTACATCGAGGAATTCAAGAAACGTGTCGACGAGAAGGAATCCGATTTTGTCATCATTGGCTACACTTCAGACATCCGTAAGGCGGAGAACCTGAAGACCCAGTTCCTGGCCGAGACCGGATTCAAAGGCGAAGTCTTCATCATGCAGATGGGCGTTGCAGTCGGAACCCATGTGGGTCTGAACGGACTCTCCATGTTCTTTGCGGAGAAGCCACAGGCCTGATCTAAAGGATAAAACTTATCTTTGATCCAACCCGTCCTGAGTATAGACAGCCTTAATCGGATTCCTGATGCCCTCACCGAGGGGATACCCGTCATGGGTATGATCCTTGACTTTGGGATGATGCGTTATCGATGTCATGACACATGCTCAGATTCCATAACAAAAAGAAGGGAGACCGAAATGGCCTCCCTTTTGTGTTGTCTTGATTCTTTCCATGCAGGTCTGATGGTATCCATGTGGTTGAAGCATGATTTCTTGTTTCCCTATGCAACGGTAAAACTGTGGATTCAGGTCAGTTGTCCACGAGGAGCCCATCAATCGCCTGGACGGCCAGCTCCAGTGACCTGATCCTTCTCTCCAGAAGTGTCTTTTGCGGGCTCCCTTCCTTCGTCTTTATGGACATGTCCTGAAGTGCAGGAAAGAGGCCAGACAGGACGTGGCGGGCTTCCGCCATCTCCTCCCGCGTATAGGCATGTGGCTTCTGATTCCAGACGTCCTCCAGCACGGCGAGGCCGATAAGGAGGGCGCTGAGCCGTTTCTTCACCAGGGTGGTGCTCGCACCTTTCTCCGTCATCTGCACCAGGGCCTTTTCGGATTTCCTGATGGTGGACTGGAAGGATTTTATGGACTCCAGCTGTTCTTTCTGTGATACTTTCTCCATGTTTCACTTTCCTCTCTTTGTCTCTTCATGATCCTGCCTGAACCTTGATCTGGTGAACCTTGACCTGGTGAACGGTGTGATTAGGGCTTACTGTCCATCCAGGAACGTGACCGTCCTGATCTCTCCTGCGAAAACTTCAATGGCTTTGGAGACGATGATCTTCCTGTCCCTCACATTCAATGGACCAAAGGGTGTGATGGCGATTCCTGAGCGCTCCTTTTTCCATTTCGCCTTCAGCTTTCCGTGAAGCAGGATGGTGGGATGGATAATCCCTGTTGTCGTGACGACATCCGGCTTGTTCCTGTCTTCCAGGAAACGGCTCCTGTCCTGGTACCCCATGACCAGCTGGTCGAACCCTGCGAGGAAGAGGCAGCGTGGAATCTCTCCTGTCCCATGAAGGTCATCCAGATGGAAGTATTCTACCCCCTCAACGATCACGGATTTGAGCTGGATGCCTTTCTCCATGATCAGTCTCAGGATTTCCCTTTTCGCGTATCCGGTGAATCTCGCGCAGTCCTCCAGTGTCGCTGGGGCGAATGATCTGAAATACCGCTGGATGAGTATGGAGCGTGCATCATCCTTTTCCATGAACTCCAGGTCCCTGCAGACCAGGAACCTTTTGGCCGTACCGCTCTCGTAGGCGATCATGCCTCTATCGCACATCTCGCGGACCAGTCCACCCCATCCATGGAACACCTTGTCCATGACCTCCTGGGACATCCCCTTTTCCCTGCATCTCGCTTTCAGCTCTTCCCTTCCACGGGTTCCTTCAGCGATGCATGCCATGAGATATTCCGACCAATAGGACGCTGTCGTTTCGTCGAGACCCCACCTGGGCTCTTTCCACCCTGACTTCAATCCTCGCGCCGAAAGATAGAGTCCGATCTCATCGACCCTCACCATATGGAGAGTTCCCCGGAAACTCCAGGTCTTCGCCAGTCCC
>DATISI010000091.1:0-2346 GCA_035581745.1 Clostridiaceae bacterium | reverse complement strand
CTGGGTGATCGTGTCCTTCCCAAAAATCAGTCTTGTAGGATTGTGAAAATCAAAGTTCTTCATTGTGTTCCTCATTCAAAATATCGATGAAGCTCTTGATCACCCGCGCTGTGAAGCCCCAGATGACATGACCTTCGTACTTGTAGAAATACTGCGTGAAGACGCCTCTTGTGAACTGGTACTTCCTTCCATTCTGGATCAGGTCATAAGGAAAATCCTCCCCGATCTCCGGTTTGATGTCCATATCGTACTGCAGCGGTTTCGTATGCAGGAAGTAGTCCAGGGGGACCTTGAGGACGGTATCCACCTCAAGCGGATTTGGTGTGAAGTCTGAGACCCTTGACCTTGCGACGAATGGATACATGATCTGTCCATAGGGACTGATGAAGAAATCCATGGGCCCGATATAGTCGATATCCTCTTCCCTGATATTGAGTTCCTCTGTGACTTCCCGTACAGCAGCTTCTTTTGGCGTCTCTCCGGGGTCTATTCCTCCGCCTGGCAGGCAGATGTCGCCCGGCTGGCTGCGCATGGTCATCGCCCTTTTTTCCAGGACAAGCTTCTCCACGCCGTCTTCATTGACGACAAGCAGCATGACTGCGGATTTCCGGAATTTCCCGATGGCTTCCGGTGTCCTGTCTCTGAACAGATCGATTGGATACATGATACGCCTCCTTTGTCCGTGAATAGCCTTCCTTCTCATTATATCAGTAATCGGGATATGCCGCACTTCCCAGAAAATTAAGCAAAAAGTTAATATCTTCACGCAAATGATACAATTCGCTTCAAATCTCACAATTTCAATGGTATCATAAGATGAATAATCATTTCGTGAAGAAACGGCCTTAGGAGGATTTATGCGGAAATTATATACGAGAATCCCTGCAATACTGATGCTCATCCTGTTCCTTTTCCCGAGCATGACGGCTTTTGCGGATATGCCAAATATCAACGGTTCTTCGGCAATCACTTTTGATGTGGAGACCGGAGAGATCATATACACCAAGAACATCGACGAGATCATGTACCCTGCGTCCATCACCAAGCTCATGACGGCGCTCATCCTGTCGGAGGAATATTCCAGCCGTCAGAATGACTATCTCAAGTATCCCCGTGAGGCGAGACTCGAGGTTCCCTATGCGATGTATTACAACCTGAAGCCTCTTGCGACTGATGAAGAGATTTCAGCGAATGAGATCCTGCATGCCCTTCTTCTCGGATCCGCCAACGATGCGGCGACAGCCATCGCGATGAACATCTCAGGCAGCGTCGAAGCCTTCGCAGAGCGCATGAATGTCAAGGCGAAATCCCTCGGTATGAACAGCACCCATTTCGTCAACGCCACCGGGCTTCATGACCCGGACCACTACTCCACCGCCTATGACCTGATGCTGCTCCTGAAAGCCGCTTATGATGACCCATGGCTGCGATCTGCGGCATCCAACGAGTCCTATACGGTGAAGACAAAAGTCCAGACCCTTGGGAACGTCGTCAACAAGAACAAGAACCTCGGAATCTCCGGCAACGTCTTTGGAAAGACAGGATACACAGGCGAAGCGGGAAGATGCCTTTCTGCTGTCTACGTCCTCGAAGGACGGACCCTTGGTTCTGTCATCCTGAACTCGATCAACGATCCTGGAAACGTCCAGGTCTTCAATGACACCACGAGTCTCGTCCTCGCCTCTGCTGAAGAGGAGAAGATGGTGAAGATCGCCCAGGGTCAGGAAGTGACCACGCTGAAACTCCCCTACAAGACCTTCAGGTACTTCGGACCCACAAAAGAGATTGAACTCCCGATTGTGGCAAAGGACAGCCTTTCCTTCTACAAGAACGACATGAATGAGAAAGAGGCCCTGCAGGAGATGGTCGTCAGAGACCTAGACCCCTTCATGGTCCAGGCTGGAAATGATGTAGGCGCCATCACCTTCACCCACCGTACCGGAATCCAGAAGATCAGCCTTCTCGCGAAGCTCGATACTGGAAAGCTCATCCTTGAGGAGAATCTCTTCTCCTACATCCTCATCGTCATCGTGACCTTCCTCGTATTCGCCTTCCTGGTACTGCTCATCATCGGAAACGTCCGCAAGAAGAAGCGTGCCCGGATGAGAAGGATCGAGGGCAGAAGAAGCCAGAGGAATGTCAGGATCAGGAGATAGCATCAAAGAAAAAAGGACAGCGATTCTTCAGATCCATCTGTCCCATGATTTTGAAACATAAAGGAGAGAGACTCAGGGAACATCCGTTGTTCCCTGAGTCTCTCTCCTTTTTCATGCTGTCCTTCTACAGTCTGCCGCTCCGGATGAGGCCTGGAATCTCCCTCAGGCTGTCCACCATGAAATCAGGTCC
>DATISI010000090.1:0-2735 GCA_035581745.1 Clostridiaceae bacterium | reverse complement strand
GGAGGGGATATCTATCTCACCAACGGCTCCCATGGCTGTGTCAACGCGCCATTCAGCGTCGCGCAGACCGTATTCAACAACATCACCCCGGGAACACCGGTGGTCGTCTATCGCTAGACAGGCATGACCTGGCACCATATGCCAGACATCATGTCCATCATGAGCTTCACGAACAGGAGGATAAAGAAACATGCTGAATTTTGAGTATCATAACCCGACTAGGATCGTTTTTGGAAAAGAGACTGAGATGCAGGTGGGACAGCTTGTCAGGGCCCATGGCAGCAAAGTGCTCCTGCATTATGGCGGAAAGAGCATCAAGAGGACAGGCCTTTACGACCGTGTGGTCGCGTCCCTCAATGAGGCAGGCGTCGCGTTCGTCGAGCTCGGAGGCGTGCAGCCGAACCCGAGGCTCCCCCTGGTCCATGAGGGCATCGAGCTCGCAAGGAAAGAGGGCGTGGACTTCATCCTCGCCGTTGGCGGAGGCAGTGTCATCGACTCGGCGAAAGCCATCGCGCTTGGCGTCACTTATGCCGGAGACGTCTGGGACATCTATGAAGGAAAGGCCCAGCCGGAGCGTGTGCTCCCGGTGGGAACCATCCTCACGATCCCTGCCGCGGGTAGTGAGAACAGCCCGAATTCCGTCATCAGCAACGAGGAGCTTCAACTGAAGCTCGGGACCAAGCATCAGGTGAGCCGTCCGGTGTTCAGCATCCTGAACCCGATGCTCTGCCTGACCCTTCCAAGGGAGCAGATCGGATACGGTGTCTGTGACATGATGGCCCACGTCATGGAGCGTTACTTCACGACAACCACCCACACGGACCTCACAGACAGGCTCTGCGAGGCCACGATGCGCACGGCCATGGAGAATGGCAGACGGCTCATGAGGGACAGCAGTGACTATGATGCCTGGGCGGAGATCGTCTATACAGGGACACTCGCCCACAATGGACTTCTTGGTACCGGAAGGATGGAGGACTGGGGCTCCCATAAGATCGAGCACGAACTGAGCGCCATCTACGATATCCCGCATGGTGCGGGACTTTCCGTGGTCTTCCCCGCATGGATCAGGCATGTCTGGAAAGACAACCCGGCCATCTTCCTCCAGTTCGCCGTACGGGTGATGGACGTGGAGATGTCATTAAACCAGACAGAGGAAGCCATCCTGGAAGGGGTCAGGAGACTGGAAGCCTTCTACAAGGAAATGGAACTTCCCACAAGGCTCAGGGAACTTGGGATCGGAGAAGAGAATCTCGAGGCGATGTCGAAGAAGGCCCTCGCGAGAGGTCCGATCGGCGGGCTGAGGAAGCTCACCGCTCAGGACGTCCTGGACATTTACAGACTGGCCCTGGATTAATTCAAAGAGAGACAGCTGGCCATCCCGTGAAAGGGATTGGTCAATCAGGAATTGCATAGGATAGGATCCCTCGTAAGAGGTGGATCAGACCGGAAGGACATCGCGTAGGAGACTGTGCGGTGTCCTTTATGATGCAATCTTAATGGTCAGGATGACACAAGGGCCCGACCCGAGTCTATGCCCTGTTCCAATCCGCAAGATTTTCTGAATTCATAAGGAGCTCCATGAATTATCACTGAATTATCATTGAATTCTGTGGATTCCTATGGATTCTCCAATAAAAGAGGAGTAGAATGGATTTGGATATCCGGAAGGGTCTGGAACGTCGGAAGCGCTGAGCGTCAAGGGGAACGGGCATGGAACGCCATGATGTGACTGAAAATTCGGAGAATAGAAGAAATTATCAAGGGGGAAAGAGGGAAATGAAAACGCTGGTGGTCTATGATTCCTATTTCGGGAATACGGAAAAGATCGCGAAAGAGGTCGCTTATGCGCTGTCTGGGAAAGGGAATGTCAGGCTGAGGAGGGTGACGGAGGTCACGCCGGAGGACTGGGAAGGATTGAAACTGCTCGTGGTGGGGACGCCGACACGGGCATTCAAACCTTCACCGGGAACGATGAAGTTCATCAAGGAAATCCCCAGGGACAGGCTGAAAGGGGTCAGGGTAGCCGCATTCGATACGAGGATGGACGTCAAAGAATCGAAATCCAAAGTCCTCAATGTCATGGCGGGGATTTTTGGCTACGCCGCGCTTCCGCTGTCCAAAAAGCTGGTGGAGAAGGGCGGGACACTGCTCCTGGATCCGGAGGGGTTCATCGTGAAGGACTCCGAAGGACCGCTGAAGGAGGGAGAGGTCGAAAGGGTAAGAGAATGGCTGAAGAAAGCTCTTCCTGGTGGCCCGAATGAGGCATAAGAGACTCTGGAAGGTCCTCATCATCCTCTTCGTTGTTCTTGGTGTCGGAGGCAAGCTCCTGTACGACAGGCTGTATGATAATCTCGAGAACCTGGAAGCCATGGAGATCCAGGAGGTGGACCTTGCTGCCGTCGAGGATGGCCGCTATGTCGGATTCTACGGCTCCTTCCCGGTGGATGCGAAGGTGGAGGTCATCGTGACGGACCATAGGATCATGAAGATCAGCCTGCTGGAACATGGCAACGGTCAGGGTGGGAATGCGGAAGTGATCCCGGACAAGGTCGTGGAAGCTCAGAGCCTCCAGATTGATTCGGTCTCCGGGGCGACCTACAGCAGCCGTGTCATCCTGAAAGCCATCGAGGTTGCACTGGAATCAGAAAAACAGCCGTAACACGGAATCCTGTTGGAAGCATAGACACGGTATTATGACGAGAAGAATCCCCTTAACTGGGCCCAGTTCAGGG
>DATISI010000089.1:0-4537 GCA_035581745.1 Clostridiaceae bacterium | reverse complement strand
CTTTATCCGTGTCCTGATCTGGAAACTTAGGGTTTACCCAGATTATAACATAGGTTCCAAAGGATGATGAACAGACAGGTTTTCAGGTTGTTCTTTGGGATATTAACATTCAGGAATAAAATCCTGTCATCGACCAGAAGCCTCTAAAAAACAGCAAAAAAATAAAAGCCATAATGCGGGGATTGAAAGACCAATCCCGTTCTAGCTTTTCTTGATATCCTATGCAAAATATCCTGGCTTTTAAATATCTGAACGAAGCGGCAGATTTACTCTGCTGCCTGTGCTACGACTTCTACTCCATTGTAGAATCCGCAATGCTTGCAGACCCTGTGAGAAAGCTTCATCTGATGGCACTGTGGGCACTCTACGATTCCAGGTGCGGACACCTTGAAAGTCTGTGCTCTACGTCTATCTCTTCTGCCTTTTGAAAATTTTCTAGCTGGATTTCCCATTGTTACACCTCCTCAAATATGTCTTTAAGTGCCGAGAATCCGGTCTTCTCCTCTTCGATGACGCAATCGCACTGCGTAAGGTTGAGGTTCGTTCCACAATTCTGACAAAGACCTTTACAATCCTCTTTACAAAGGATTTTAATTGGCATGGACTCAAAGATGCTGTTATTCACCACATCTCTAAGGTCGAGGACTCCATCTTCTGTAAGAGGGACCAATTCCTCGTTCTCTTCAATATTCCCAGAGACCTGCTCATCTATTTCGAGATGGAGATCCTTTTCAAATTCTTCCAGGCACCTGGAGCAGGTTTGCAGCAACTTGGTGGTCGCAGTTAGCTTAACATCTGCAACGCCCTCTGTTATTGAAACTTTACCTGTTACTTTGACAGGTTCCAGCGTCTTAATTTCCTCATTGTTATAAACAAGGTTGTCTGCGTGGTAGGCAAAATCGATATCCTTGCTTATGGATTTTCGTGTTGTTTCCCTTAGTGATATTTGCATTTTAATCTCCTAGCAACTTTTCAATCAGATAACTGATATCCTTAAAGAGCTGCCCTTGTGAGCAAACACGTATAATTATATTAATTAGCTTCATAAAAGTCAAGGTTTTTCAACGATTGACTGAAGAAAAGCTGCTTTCTCCTTTTTTTATTGATTTGATTCCTTATTATAACGCAAAACCCCTTCAAATCCTATAGTTTTTCCGGATTTCCCCCACACCTGTCCTGTCCCTGAACCGTTCCAGACGAATTGCAGGAATGATGAACCAGGTCTGGATGCGCGAAGAAAAGCGCCTCGTCCGGAGAGTTCCCTCCCCTTCTGAAGCGCTTTCGTCATCCTGCAAGGCAGGAATCCTTCTGATGTCTTGATGGTCGTGGTGGTCCTATTTCACGAGCGCCAGGGTATCCCTTGCGATCATGAGCTCCTCGTTCGTTGGAACGACAAGGACCTTGACTCTGGAATCGTCCGTGGAAAGGATCGCTTCCTTGCCTCTTACCTTGTTCTTGGAAGCATCGAAATTGATTCCAAAGAATTCGAGGTTCGATGCGATGATCTCTCTTGCCTCAGGCGAGTTCTCTCCAAGTCCGGCGGTGAATACCAGGGCATCTATCCCATTCATCGCTGCACCGAAATAACCGATGTACTTCTTGACCCTGTAGTAGAAGACGTCCAGTGCGAGTTCCGCCCTGTGGTTGCCTTCATTGTACGCTGCGTTCTCGATGTCCCTGAAGTCTGAAGAGACTCCGGAAATCCCAAGTACGCCGGATTTCTTGTTCATGATGTCGTTGACTTCGTCATAGGAATATCCTTTTTCCTCCATGAGGTAAGGGATGATCGCCGGATCGATGTCTCCGCATCTGGTTCCCATGAGCAGTCCTTCCAGTGGCGTGAAGCCCATGGACGTGTCAACGGACTTGCCGTTCTGGATTGCCGCCAAAGAAGCTCCGTTGCCGAGGTGGCAGGTCACGATCTTGAGATCTTTGATATCTTTGCCCAGGATCTCTGCAGTCCTGTTCGCGACATATTTGTGGCTTGTTCCGTGGAAGCCGTACTTCCTGATGTGCAGCTCCTTGTAGAGCTCATACGGAAGGCCATAAAGGAACGCTTTCTCCGGCATGGTCTGATGGAATGCTGTATCGAACACAGCTGACATCATGGTCCCCGGCATAAGCGCCTGGCAGGCACGGATTCCGATGATGTTCGGTGGGTTGTGGAGCGGTGCGAGTGAGGAGAAATCCTCAAGGTCCTTCATGACTTCCTCATTGATGACAACGGAATCAGCATACTTCTCTCCGCCGTGGACGACCCTGTGTCCTACTGCGCCGATCTCATCAAGAGACTTGATCACGCCGTTGGTTCCATCTGTGAGGGAATCCAGGACATGCTTGATTGCATCCTGATGGTCCTTCATCGGAACCGTAAGGATATACTTCGCTCTGCCTTCGACTTTCTGTGTGAGCACTGAGCCTTCGATCGCTATTCTTTCCACGAGTCCCTGTGCAAGGACGCCCTCATTGTCCATGTCCATCAGCTGGTACTTCAGAGATGAGCTTCCGCAGTTAATCACTAAAATTTTCATTAAAATACATCCATCCTTTTGTTTTATTATTTAGTCCTGTTTCTGTGCCTGAACGGCAGTGATGGCGACGACATTGACGATATCCTCAACGCTGCAGCCTCTTGAAAGGTCATTGATCGGTTTTGCGAATCCCTGGCAGATCGGTCCGACAGCTTCCGCTCCCGCAAGTCTCTGTACCAGCTTGTATCCGATGTTTCCAGACTGAAGGTCCGGGAAGACCAGGACATTCGCTTTTCCTGCCACCTTTGAACCTGGAGCCTTGTGCTTCGCGACTGATTCCACAAGCGCGGCATCCGTCTGGAGCTCGCCTTCGATGCAGAGGTCAGGCCTCTTCTCGTGCGCGATCCTTGTCGCATTCTGTACCTTGGTGACCAGTTCGTGCTTCGCGCTTCCCATGGTGGAGAAGGAGAGCATCGCGACCTTGGGATCCATCTTGCAGAGGTTCTTCGCAGATTCCGCAGTGGATATGGCAATCGCGGCCAGTTCCTCTTCATTAGGGTTTGGATTCACCGCACAGTCAGCGAACAGCATCATGCCGTCCTCACCGTATGTGGTGTCATCCAGAAGCATGACGAAGAATGAGGAAACGACACTCGTGCCCGGTGCGGTCTTGATGATCTGCAGACCAGGTCTGAGAAGGTCGCCCGTCGTATGGATGGCACCGGAAACCAGTCCATCCGCATGACCAAGCTTGACCATCATCGTACCGAAGTACACAGGATCCAGCATGGTGCGTTTCGCGATTTCCGCAGTCACACCTTTTGATTTCCTGAGTTCAAAGAACTGGCTGGCATATTCCTCCGACTTGTCGGATGCCTCCGGGTCATGGATTTCAATTCCTTCTATGTCGATATTGAAACCTTTTGCTTTCTCTCTGATTCTCTCGTGGTTACCCACGAGGATGACCTCTGCGATCTTCTCCTTGTGGAGGATTGCGGCTGCCTTCAGGTTACGGTCTTCTTCACCTTCAGGTAATACGATCCTCTGTATGTCACTTTTGGCAAGATCTTTCATTTTAGCCATAAAATCCATATCTTTTGTCCCCTTTCTTGCTTTACCTCTTAATATAATACATCTTTATCGGTATCCTTTTCAACCAAAATGACTTAAAATTAGACCAAGAAGAAAAAACGAGGTGATTATATTGAAAACAGCCGCGATAATCGCAGAGTACAATCCCTTCCATAACGGCCATGAATACCAGATCCTCGAGACAAAGGAACTGCTTGGCGTGACTCATATCGTCGCCCTGATGTCGGGCAATTTTGTCCAGCGGGGAATGCCCGCGGTCATCGACAAATACCGCAGGGCGGAGATGGCGGTCCTTGGCGGAGTGGACCTCGTCCTTGAACTTCCGGTGATCCACGCGCTCTCTTCTGCAGAATTCTTCGCGAAAGGCGCTGTCGATATCCTCAACAGGCTCAATGGTGTGGACTACCTGTCCTTCGGGTCTGAAATCGGGGATATGGAGACACTGAACCGGATTTCAGAAATTGTCACCTATGAGACGGATGAATATCGCGAGAAACTGAAGGAAGAGCTTTCCCACGGCGTCTCTTTCCCCAGAGCCCGTGCCCATGTGCTGAAGGCCCTGCTTCCTGAACTGGATGAGAGCACCCTCGACAGCCCGAACAACATCCTGGGCGTGGAGTATCTGAAGGCCCTGAAACGAAGTGGTTCCACCATCACTCCGCTGACCGTCAAGCGTGCAGGATCCGGCTACCATGAAGAGGAAGTGAAAGACAGCCTCCCCTCGGCTTCGGGAATCCGCAGGATCATCAGCCAGGAGAAGCGGATCATCGACCTCATGCCCGGCTACACCGAAGAATATATGAACCGCCTGATGACCTCGGATTATGACTTCGTCTTCCTCGAGAAGGTGAAGGACCTCCTTTACTACAGGCTGGTCACCGAAGGTTACAGGCTGAAGATCCTTCCTGAGGCCTCTGAAGGTCTTGACCACAGGATCCTCAACAACCTCTCCGTCCTCAGGGAGAAAGGCATCT
>DATISI010000088.1:0-1610 GCA_035581745.1 Clostridiaceae bacterium | reverse complement strand
GATATATGTGGTCACGTCCTCAAAGGTATACGTGTTCTGTCCATTGATCTCAACGATACGGTCTCCGATCACCAGTCCGGCAGCCTCTGCAGGAGATCCCGCTATGACTTCCCTTACCGTCGTGTCTGCATAGCCCAGATTGATGGTGATGACGAAAAGGATCAGGACCGCCATGATGACGTTCATGAGTGGACCTGCGAAGATGATGCTGATCTTCCTCAGCGGACTCTTCGACAGGAAGGAATCATGTCCAACCTCCTCCTCCGTCTCTCCGTACATCCTGACGGATCCTCCTATAGGAAGGGCCTTCAGGGAATACATGGTCTCCTTGCCCTGCCATTTCAGCAGCCGGGGACCCATTCCGATCGAGAACTCGAGCACCTTGACTCCGTTCACTTTGGCCATGATGAAATGGCCGAATTCATGTCCTAAAACCAGCAGCCCGAAAGCCACCAATGAAATTGCTAAATACATTGTCCACCTCTTTCCGATCCATGAGGCATCAGGCTAAACCTGTGTCTTCTGTGGATCATTCTTGATTCCAGGCTTCAGGGATTCTATCTCCCTGTTCCTGGATCGTTGTCTATGGATAATTGAATCTGATTCTTATCCTTTATGATCTTCAATGAACGGACCAGCGTTAAACGCGGGTCGTCCCTGCCTTGTCCTTGTTCCGTGATATCCGAAACCTTATCTGCTATAGGTCATCCGGATGTACCTTCTGACTTCCTCATCAACCTCAAATACCTTCTCCAGTGTAATGCCACTCCGGTCATCGAACTTCTGCAGACATTCGGAGACAATCTCCGTAATCTCCAGATAGCCGATACGGTCATGGAGGAAGAGGTCTACCGCCTCTTCGTTCGCACTGTTCAGGACCGCCGTCATGACACCGCCTTTACGGCCAGCCTCATAAGCAAGGTCTAGTGCCCTGAAGGTCTCCCTGTCCGGCTCCTGGAAAGTCAGCGTGCCTGTCTTGAGCAGGTCCAGCCGCCTGGCCACAGCGGGATGCCTGTCGGGATAGTTTAACGCATACTGTATTGGGAGTGTCATATCCGGTGATCCCAGCTGAGCGATGACACTGTTGTCCACGTATTCCACCATGGAATGGATGATGCTTTCCGGATGGACATAGACGACAATCTGGTCATAGTCCACATCGAACAGCCATCTGGCCTCGATGACCTCCAGTCCCTTGTTCATCATGGTCGAGGAATCAATAGTGATTTTCGCGCCCATGGTCCAGTTCGGATGTTTCAGCGCCATCTCTTTGGTGACACTTTCGAGGAATGTCCGGTCCTTTCCGCGGAAAGGTCCACCCGACGCGGTCAGGAGGATGTTCTTCACTTCACTTTTCGCGCTGCCCTGAAGGCTCTGGAAAATGGCGGAGTGCTCCGAGTCGACGGGAAGTATGCTTACGCCCTTCTCCCTTGCTTTCCTCATCACGATCTCCCCCGCAGCCACAAGGGTCTCCTTGTTCGCCAAGGCGATGTTCTTTCCTTTCTCTATGGCTTTCAGTGTGGGAACCAGACCCACCATCCCCATCAGGGAAGTTACCACGGTGTCAATCCCGGGAAGGGTCGCTACCGCCTCAAGTCCTTCAACGCCAA
>DATISI010000087.1:0-5542 GCA_035581745.1 Clostridiaceae bacterium | reverse complement strand
CGATCTGATCTCTTTGATCAGGTCATCTGTGATCTCATCCGCGACATCGAGCCGCCACCCGCCAATCCCGAACCGGGTCCATTTGTCGATGATTCCATCCTTGTCACAGACCAGCTTGCGGTATTCCGGATTGTATTCATTCAGGTTGGGCAGGTCCTTGACGCCCCACCAGCACTCATAGTCATCAGGGAAGTTATGGAAGATGAACCAGTCATGGTACTTGGAGTTCCTGTCCTGGTAAGCCCCTACCTCGTCATAGGTCCCGAACTTGTTGAAATATTTCGAGTCCGCTCCGGCATGGTTGAAGACACCGTCCAGGATGATCTTGATCCCGCGCTTTTCCGCTTCGATGATGAGGTCTCCGAAGATTTTCTCATCTCCGAACATCTCATCAATCCTGAGATAGTCGCCTGTATCGTATTTATGATTGCTCCTCGCCTGGAAAATCGGGTTCAGATAGATTCCTGAAATCCCCATCTCCTTGAGGTAGTCGAGTTTCTTGATGACACCTTTGAGGTTTCCTCCGAAAAAGTCCCATCTCAGGATATTTCCCTGTGGGTCACGAACATAGAGCGGGGTATCCTCCCATGAGGAATAGAGGAACGAGTTCTTCTTTGGATTCAGGATTTTCCCGTCCTCGTTACCGTTGTAGAAACGGTCAACGAAAATCTGATAGAAGACCGCATCCTTGTACCAGGCTGGCGATGGCTTGACATAGTTGTGCATGGTGACCTGATAGGACCTCACATACGTGAAATCCTCATAGATCTGTGCTTCACCACCCAGGCCAGACTCGTTGTTCCCGATATAGATATACCGGTCATAATTCTCTTCCTTGATGATGATCCTGAAATAATAGAAGTAGAGTCCGGGCTCTCCTGAGGTCAGCAGGGTCGTATAATAACCCGTGCCTTCAGGCGTCATTTCCCGATAGATTTCCCGATTCCCTTCCTTGGTGATGACCAGGACGACATTCAGGTTCGCTGAACCTTCGATCCTGATCCGGAAAAGGAGGTTGCTGTCGGGTGTGACGGCACCGAACGGGCTCTTGAACTCCTTATAATGTGAATTGTACGAAATTGTAAGATTACCATATCTCATTATCTCTCAATCATCCTTGTATCCCAGATTCCTGAAGCGTACTGACGGACAGTGACATCCGAAGAGAATACGCCTGAGGACGAGATGTTCTCGATGGCCATCTTGTTCCAGGTGAACCTGTCCCTGTAGAGGTCCTCTATCTTCTTCTGAGCTTTGACATAGGAGTCGAAATCCTTGAGGACGAAGAATTCGTCATTATAATCAATCAGACTCTTGAAGATGTCCTGGCCTTCCACAACGATATCCTTGATGAATCCGTTGACGAGGCTGTCCATCACTTTCCTGATCCTCTGGTCCGATTCATACAGGCCTCTGGAATAATATCCACCATTCCTGTAGTAATCGAGGACCTCCTGCTCGGTCATACCAAAAATCACGATATTGGGGTTTCCTACCTCTTCAAGCATCTCCACATTCGCCCCATCCAGGGTAGCGAGGGTCACGGCACCATTCATCATGAACTTCATGTTGCTTGTTCCGGACGCTTCCTTCGTCGTGGTACTGATCTGTTCGGAGACCTCTGCTGCAGGGATGATCTTCTCTGCAAGCGTGACCCCGTAATTCTCAAGGAACACGACCTTGATCCTGTCCTTCACCCTTGGGTCATTATTTATCTGGGCACCAAGCGCATTGATGAACTTGATGATTTCTTTCGCGTAGTAGTAGCCAGGTGCGGCCTTCGCCCCAAAGATGTAGGTCCTCGGAAGCATGTCGAAATCGGGATTCTCCACGAGCTCGATGTATTGGTACAGGATATGGAGGGCATTGAGCAGCTGCCTCTTGTAAGCATGCAGCCTTTTGACCTGGATATCGAAAATCGAATTGGGGTCCACGATGATGTTGTTCTTCGTCTTGATGTATTCCGCAAGACGAGCCTTGTTGTTGTATTTGATCTGCTCGATCCGCTGCTGGACGGCCTCGTCCCGCTTGTACTTCTTGAGCATCTTAAGGTCGGCAGGATTCCTTCTCCAGGAATCTCCGATGGTCTCATCCAGAAGGGCTGACAATTCAGGATTCGCGAGCATGAGCCATCTTCTATGGGTGATTCCGTTGGTCTTGTTGTTGAATTTATAAGGGTACATCATATAGAAGTCTTTGAGTTCCTGTTTTTTCAGCAGTTCTGTATGGAGCTTCGCGACGCCATTGACGCTGTGGCTGCCATGGATACAAAGATGTGCCATACGGACATAGTTGTCCCCGATGATCGCCTGCTTCTCCATCATGTAGCTGTTGTTGTCGAACTTCAGCGCAAGCTCCTCACGGAACCTTCTGTCGATCTCCTGGATGATGAGAAGGATGCGGGGCAGCAGCTGCTTCATCATGTCGAGCGGCCATTTCTCAAGCGCTTCTGACATGATGGTATGGTTGGTGTAGCTCATCGTGTTCTGTGTGATGTGCCACGCCTCTTCCCATCCGAGCCCTTCATCGTCCATGAGGATCCTCATGAGCTCCGGTATCGCGACAGCAGGATGCGTGTCGTTGATATGTACGGCGATCTTGTTATGGAATTCACTGAAGGGAAGGTTGAGTTCCTTGAACTGCTTGACGATGGTCTGGAGTCCCGCAGAGACAAAGAAATACTCCTGTTTCAGCCTGAGCAGTCTGCCCTCATAGTTGGAATCATCCGGATAGAGCACCTCAGAGATGCTTTCCGTCTCCCTCTTGTAAGAGAGGATGTTGCTATAGCCGCTGGACAGGGTATGTATGCTGTCCATGCTGTCGATTTCTGCGCTCCACAGCCTCAGGTTGTTTATGGTCTTGTTCTCATAACCGACCAGCGCAGTGTCATACGGTACGGCGAGGACTTCCTGATAATGGTTGTGCATGGGACGGAGTGTGCCATCCTCCTGCGGGTCCATCCAGGAGTCGCCATAGAATCTGACCTTCACGGCCTTGTCCGCTTTCCTGACCTCCCAGACATTGTCGTCGCGCAGCCAGTTCTCCGGCAGTTCGATCTGATAGCCATTGACGATCTTCTGCTGGAAGAGGCCGTACTTGTAGCGGATGCCGTTGCCATGTCCGGGGATACCCGAAGAGGCCATGGAGTCCATGAAACAGGCTGCAAGCCTGCCAAGGCCTCCATTTCCAAGACCCGGGTCGACTTCGATCTTCTCGATGGCATGGAGGTCGATCCCCATTTCATCCAGGGCTTCCTTGACCGTTTCCCGTATTCCGAGGTTGAGCAGGTTGCTGCCCAGTAGTCTTCCCAACAGGAACTCTATCGAGAAATAATAGACCTGCTTTTCAGCATAATCCTCATATTTCCGTGCGGTCTTCGCCCAGTTCTCAGAGATATATTCTTTTACCAGGTACCCTAGCGCAAAATATTTCTCATAGTCAGACGAATCTTCGATCTCCTGCGAGTAAACACTGAGCATTTTCTTCTGGAAGTCCTTTTTGAATTGCGTTTTGCTTATTATCATGAATTAATTTCTCCTTTTGTTACGTGGAAATCTCTTTGTACAGGCCTTGATATTGCTTCGCTGAAGCCTTCCAGCTATAGTCCTTTTTCATTCCCGAAAGGATGATCGATTTCCATGCCTTCTCGTCGTGATAGGCTTCGAACGCGCGATATATTGCCTGCATCATATCATAACTGTCATAATTTGAAAAGGTGAATCCAATCCCCTCTCCTGTGAACTTGTTGTATGGCTGGACCGTGTCCCGAAGGCCTCCGGTCTCCCGCACGATTGGAACAGACCCATAGCGCAGCGCCATGAGCTGGGAAAGTCCGCAGGGTTCGAACAGGGAAGGCATAAGGAACATGTCTGTAGCAGCATAGATCTTCTGGGCCAGCGTTCCGTTGAAGGTGATCTGCGCGGAAACCTTGTCCGGGTATCGGTAGCTGAAATAGCGGAACATGTCCTCATATCTCCGCTCTCCTGTACCGAGGACCACAAGCTGAACATCGCTTCTCAGGAGCTCTTCCATGGACTGTGCGATGAGGTCGAAACCCTTCTGGTCTGTCAGCCTGGAGATAATCCCGATCAACGGGACTTCCTTCCTGACTGCCAGGCCCAGTTCTTCCTGGAGTGCCTTCTTGTTCGCCGCTTTGTTCTTCAGATCCTTGGTCCCGAAATGGTAAGGGATCTCCTTGTCCGTCTCCGGATCGTTCAGGTCATAATCGATTCCATTCAGGATGCCCACGAGCTTGTAGGACACTTTCTGCATGAGGCCATGAAGGCCTTCTCCAAAGAACTCGGTCTGGATTTCCTGGGCATAGGTCGGGCTTACGGTCGTCACCTTGTCGGCGAAGTTCACTCCGCCTTTCATATAGTTGACATTCCCGAAGTACTCGAATCCGAAATCCTGCAGGAGTTCGCTTCCAATGCCCAGAAGGTCGCTCAGGACCTGGGGCTGGTAGATCCCCTGGAAACGTAGGTTGTGTATGGTCAGGATGGTCCTTACAGGCTCGAAAAGCTTCTCCCATTTGTACTTGGTACGGATGAGCACCGGAATCACCGCGGTATGCCAGTCATTGCAGTGGATGACATCCGGAACGAAACCGATTCGTGTGAGGAACTCAAGCACAGCGGAGGAAAAGAACGAGAACCGCTCTCCATCGTCGAAATAGCCATAAGGGGCTTCCCTGTCGAAATAGTACATGTTGTCGATGAAATAGTAATGGATCCCGTCCATTTTGAGGTACTCGACACCAAGGAACTGGTCGCGCCAGCCCACTTTCAGGGAAGTGGAGAACAGGTGGGTCATCTTGTCCTTGTGTTCCTGTCTCATCGAGCCGTACTTCGGCATGATCACCCTGCAGTCTTCTCCGAGTTCATTTAGTGCTCTTGGGAGGGCATAGGCGACATCGCCCAGCCCTCCAGTCTTGAGGAATGGAAAACACTCTGAAGTGGCAAATAATATCTTCATCTTCGCTCCTCCTATACATATTCAGGAATGGTCTCTGCAGGAACTAGAGGATTGTCCCCTTATCCACGACTACAGGGTTCTTCGGGTCACCCTTCAGCTCGGTTCCCTCTGTGAGGATGACCAGCTTGTCGGTAATGACACAGTCGAGGCTGCAGTCTTTCCTGACCTCTCCATTCTGCATGATGATCGAATTCTCAACGACTGCCCCTTCGGCGATTTTCACACGTCTGAAGATGATGGAGTTGCGGACGGTGCCTTCGATATGACAGCCGTTGGCGATGAGGGAATTCTCCACGATGGAACCCGGTGCATAATAGGTCGGGGTCTCATCCTTCACCTTGGTCATGATCCTGTTCTCCTGGAAGAAGAGGTCCATGATGTTCTTCTCGTTCAGCATGTCCATGCTGGCCTCGAAATAGGCCTCGATGGAATTGATGGATTTCACGAGTCCCTTGAACTCAAAGCCTTTGATCTTGTATTTTTTCGTCGCGTCATGGAGCACATCTGTGAGTTAGACGTTCTCCCCTGTCGCGATGGCATTCGTGATCATGTCGACGAGGAGTTCTTT
>DATISI010000086.1:0-3892 GCA_035581745.1 Clostridiaceae bacterium | reverse complement strand
ATCACGGAAAGGTCATTCCCCACGGAGACAAAGGAAGAGCAGAGGGCCTATGGCCACGGCTCCATCCCTTCTGAACCCCTGGAGTTCTCCGGACGTGCTACAGGAGAAGAAGTTGTAGAGGAAGGCTCCCTGAACGCTTCTGGGCTGGAATCCGGGACTCCTGAGACGCGGGGCGAAGGGAAGTTCCCTATGCCTCGGATCATCGGCCAGTTCCGAAGCACCTATATCCTGACGGAGATCCATGACGAGCTCTATATCTTTGACCAGCACGCTGCTCACGAGAAGATCAATTTCGAGAAATACATGGATGGCATCATGAAGGGGTTTGTCGCCTCACAGGCGTTGCTCATCCCCAGGGTGCTTGAGCTCTCCATCGAGGATTTCAGGCTGTATGAGGAGAACCGGGGCGTCCTGGCCGATGCGGGATTCATCATCGAGGAATTCGGCGACCGCACCGTATCCATCCGGGAGGTGCCATACTTCCTCGGGACCATCGAGGAGACGTCCTATTTCCACGACATCCTGGACAATATCCGGAACCTTGGCAAAGGGACGCGTGAGGAGGTCAAGTACATGAGGATCGCGACAGTGGCCTGCAAGGCCTCTGTGAAGGCATATGAGACCCTCACGCACAAGGAGATGGAATACCTTATCGATGAGCTCCGGCACATCAGGGAGCCCTTCACATGCCCTCATGGAAGGCCTACGGTGGTCAAGTATACACAGAAGGACCTGGAGAAGGCATTCAGGAGGATCGTATGAAGACTCCGCTCATCGTCATCACCGGACCAACCGGTGTGGGGAAGACAGAAATCTCCCTGAGACTCGCGGAACGCATCGGAGGGGAAATCGTCTCCTGCGACTCCATGCAGATCTACAGGCTGATGGACATCGGTTCAGCAAAGGCGACAAAGGAGGAACGCGAAAGGGTGCCCCACCATCTCATCGATATCCTGGACCCTGAGGAACCCTTCACGGTTTCTGATTTCAAGAGGCTTGCTGAAAAGGCGATTGCGGACATCGCAGCACGGGGAAGGATCCCTATCCTCGTCGGTGGGACCGGGCTCTATATCGACAGCGTGATCCTGGACATGACCTTCACCGAAGGCGGGAACGATCCGGAGTACCGTATCCAGCTGTCCAGGCTCGCAGGACCCATGGGCAATGAATCCGTCCATGCGCTCCTCCGCGAGGTGGATTCCGTCTCTGCGGAGAGGATCCACCCGAACAACCTGAAGCGGGTCATCCGTGCGCTGGAGGTCTACCACAAGACGGGCAGGCCATTCAGCACGTTCCGTGATGAGGAGTCCTTCAATCCATCTTATGACGTCCGGTACTATTTCCTGAACAGGAACAGGGAAAAGCTGTACGAGGATATCGACAGACGCGTCATCAGGATGGTGGATGCAGGCCTTGTGGAGGAAGTGCGGATGCTGAAGGACAGGGGACTGACGAGAGCGCACCAGAGCATGCAGGGAATCGGGTACAAGGAAATCCTGTCCTATCTTGAAGGTGAAATCACCCTGGAAGAGGCCGTGGAGATGATCCAGCGGTTCTCCAGGAACTATGCCAAGAGACAGCTGACCTGGTTCAGGCGCAAGCCGTTCGCCATCGAACTCAGCAAGGATGGCCTGACTGATGAACAAATCCTGAACATTGTCCAAAGCCATGGAAACCCTCCTGCTGATGATATATAATATAAAAATAATATAGGTTGAATAAAAAAGGACATCGAGGACATAATAGGATTATGGAATAACGAAGGGGTGCGAGATGATAAAGACGACAAACAATCTCCAGGATATCTTCCTGAACGGGGCGCGGAAGCAGAAATTGCAGGTCACCATCCATCTGGTCAATGGTTTCCAGCTGAGAGGGATAGTCAAAGGATTTGACAACTTCACGGTCATCCTCGACAGTGATGGGAAGCAGATGCTTGTCTACAAACATTCCATCACGACCATCACGCCTCAGAAACCGATCCTGTTCAACAATGTGGTTCCAGACGAAGTCGAAGGGACCAACGAATAATCCGGTGAATAACATCCTGATGGTCTCAGACGAGACAGGATGATGCCATGGAACCAGGGCTTTCCCGATTTAAGGGAGAGTGACCTGGTTCCTTTTGTTTTGCGGATTTCTGAATCCTGGAGAGGGGAGCACGCCAGAAAAAGGGATCATTCGAAAGTGCGGACAGATTGGGAAGGAGGATTGCCGGGGTGTTCAGCAATCATCGGAAGGCAGGAATCATCGGCTAGGACAGACCAAAGACTCTTCCTTTCGGATTCGTAGAAGCATGATGGGGTTGGATGGGAACCGCTGCCATGAAGGTCGAGACAACCCTGGACAAGTGAACATGCATGGTCAAATGGAGCCTTTATGGACGTCGTTGTAAGACAACAATTTCCACTTTCGGAACAATATGTCTCTACCATGAAATTAGTGTAAAAATACGGCTACATCATACATGGAGACCATAATTGGTGCCATAATGTGGATAGTATGACGAGAAAGGGAACCTTTGTTATAATTTTATTTTTCTCATATCATGAACTCAACCTTCGCCAGGATTAGGAAACGTCTGGTCTCTTTGCATGTCGGGGCGATTCCGAAGCGGTAAAGGAAATGAAGGAGGCTTGCGAATTGAAAAAGAACTATTATGACTGTGACTGGCTTTGTGATTTGCGGGAACTCGTTGATTTTGCTGCGCGCAGCTATGGGGATAAGACGGGCTACAGGGAACTCGACGACAGCCACAAGATTGTCGAGTATAGCTTCAATGACCTCAAAGCGGTTGTGGAAGCGCTTGGAACAAAATTCCAGGACATGGGACTACAGGGAAAGACCTTCTCCCTGATCGGGGAAAGCACTTATCGATATGTGGTGAGCTATATGGCGGTCGTGAACGGCGGTGGCGTCATCGTCCCCCTGGATAAGGAACTGAACAACGAGGATATCGCCAAGATGGTGAATCGCAGCGATTCGGAAGTGGTCCTGTTCTCGCAGGCGCTCCGAGGGGATATCGAGAATATCCTGACCCTGACACCGGGAATCCGGATGGCCATCGACATCGGTCCGAAGGTGGAGAAGCCCACCTACTTCTCTTTCGATGAGCTCGTGGACTCAGGGCGACAGCTGCTCGCACAGGGCAGAAGGGAATTCCTGGATGTCCTGATTGATCCGGACCGGCTCTGCAGCATCCTGTTCACCTCTGGAACGACGGGGGCGAACAAAGGCGTCATGCTCAGCCACAGGAATCTTGTCACTGTGGTCCATTCGTCGTTCTCCATCTTCAAGATGCCGGAGGTCAGTTTCTCTGTGCTGCCCATCAACCATACCTATGAGTTCAACGTCCATGTGCTGTGCTCCCTCTATGGCGGCATCACCCTCTGCTTCAATGACACGCTGAAGCATATCCGCGAGAACCTCAACCTGTACAAGCCGGAAATGAGCCTGATGGTGCCTATGATTGTCGAAGCGATGTACCGCAACATCTGGAAGGAAGCGGAGAAGAACAGGCTGGCGGCGCATCTCCGATATGGCATCTGGTTCAGCAACCTGATCCGTAAAGTTGGAATCGACAAGAGGGAACTGTACTTCAAGCCGATTCTGGATTCCTTCGGGGGTAACCTCCGTATCATCGTCTGTGGCGGCGCTCCGCTTAGGCCTGAGATCATCAAAGGATTCGATGACATCGGAATCAGTGTCTACAATGGTTATGGCATCACAGAATGTGCTCCGCTGATCTCGTCGAACAGCATGCTGCGGAATATCCCTGGAAGTGTCGGGATGATCGCGCCAGACTGTGAGGTGAGGATAGGAGACGTGCAGCCAGATGGGACCGGAGAGATACAGGTCCGCGGGACGAACGTCATGCTGGGGTACTACAAGG
>DATISI010000085.1:0-2904 GCA_035581745.1 Clostridiaceae bacterium | reverse complement strand
GCTGAAGGAATACGTGACCATCATCACGGACTCCATCGCCCATGACGATGGCTGCGGCGACATCTGTGAAAAGCAGTGCCATCTTGTGGTACGGGGCCTTGAAGGGGTGAGCCTTGTCGGGACTGTCCTCGAGGATGGCCGTCCTGGAACGGTCCTTGCAGGTGATGGCGCAGAGGCTCCGGATACGCTTCTGCCTTCCATCCTGTGGGTGGAATCCTCAGAGGGTCTCAGCCTGAGGAACCTCGCCTTCACGAGGGATCCGGAGACCGCATCGGCAGGGGTTGTCCGGTCTGTCCGGGATGACACGGTCCAGGTGGAGGTGTTCCAGGGCCTTCCATGCCATGACAGGATGGGTGCTTACTGCATGAACCGTTTCCGACTGCAGGAGAGGCGCCTAATGGGAGCCAGCCTTACCTATGGCTTCGGCTTCGACACGAGGTTCCGGCAGGTCGGAAGTCGTCTCCTTGAACTGACTGACCGCACTGTGGCGCAGTCCGTGTCGAAAGGAGACGGACTGTCCTGGCACCAGTCGGGAAGGACGGATTTCCAGCTCTTCTTTGGAGACTGCACGGGACTCGTCTTCGACAACGTCCGCGTCTACAACACGAACAGCTTCGCCATCCTCACGGAGGACTGCAGGGATATCGTGGCGAACCGGCTCATCCTGAAACCCCGGGGGAACCAGTTTTTCACAGGACCCCGGGATGGCTGGAAGATCTACCGCTGTACAGGAAGAATCTCCCTTATGGACTGCCATATCGAAGGGGTGCGGATGGATGGACAGAATGTCCACAGCAACTTCATGACCGTCGAGGAGGTCCCTGATCCCTATACGGTGCTGTGCAGCTGCAGGTATGCCCCCACCCCGCTCACATCGGGCACGGTGATGGAAATCTATGACGGGGCAAGGATCGTGGAGCGCATCATCACATCGTGGAAGGTGGTGGGCAGGGCTGAAATCGTGAAAGCGGTGACCATGCCGGATTCCGCCGGTGCTGTCGTGCCGGGCAGACCAAACCTCTCCACACGCTATCTATTAACGTTTGAGGAAAGGCTGGAACCCTTCACAGGGAAGGGCACCCTCATGACGCCGAGGTGCTGGGAGCCTGAAAGCTACATCTGCAGGGATTCAGACTTCCTCAACATCGCAGGTGCCGGACAGCTTCTTCGCGTGGGAGACGTGGTCATCGAGGGCTGTACCTACAGGAATGTCATGAATGCAGGAATCCTCATGGGTGCGGAACGCGATGTCCATGGCGAAGGAGGACATGCCGTGAATGTCGCCATCACGGAATGTCTCTTCGAAAACTGCGGATTCAGACCGCGTTATGGAAAAATGGGTGCAGCCTGTATCGCGGTGACGTCCCAGGGTTTCCATGAACCGCTGAACCGCAAGATCCGGATCGAAGGCAACCGGTTCCGGAATAGTGAGGTCGCGGTGGAAGTTCGGGATGCAGGAGATGTCCTCATCCGGGACAACCACTACGAGAACATCGGCATTCCCCACCTCATCGAGCTGGAGACCACAGAAGGGATCAGGATTGAAGAGCTGGAGACCACAGAAGGGATCAGGATGGATAGGTAGCGGAAAATGCGAGTTAAGTAAGGGATTTATATCCTTGCCTGTCATGGCGTATGAGGGGTTCCGACGCGCAAAGATAGGTTTTTTAAGAAGGACATCAGAAGAGGAGGATCAAGATGAGGAAACTGATATGCCAGTCGCCAGGTGTGGCGCTGCTTGTCGAATATGAGGACAGGGAGATTGAGGAAAATGAGGTGAAGGTCAGGGTGGAGTTCGCCTCCCCCAAGCATGGAACGGAGTCGGCTGACTTCAGAGGAACCACCCCGTTCATCGATGGAAAGTACGACCCGGAGTGGCATGTCTTCATGACGAGGGATGCTGAGGAGCCCCGGGGGATCCTGTATGGCGAGCTTCCACTAGGGAACATGTTCGTGGGGACGGTCATCGAGAAAGGGGCGAAGGTGACGGCGTATGACCTCGGGGACAGGGTATGCTCCTATGGTTCCATCAAGGAGACCCAGATCGTTGTGGCTGTGGATAACTTCAGGCTGCGGAAGATGGACAGCAAGGCTTCCATGAAGAACGCGGTCTGCTACGATCCTGCCCAGTTCGCGCTTGGAGCCGTGCGTGATGCCCATGTGCGTGCAGGAGACAATGTTGTCATTATCGGGCTTGGCGCCATCGGGCAGATTGCTGTCCAGCTGGCCAAGAAGGCTGGTGCATCCGTGGTCATCGCGGTTGACCCCATCTCCCGAAGAAGGGGAATCGCGAGGCGTCACGGTGCGGACCATGCCCTGGATCCCATCACATGCGATGTCGGTCTGGAGATCAAGCGGCTGACCGGAAAGCTCGGTGCGGATGCCATCATCGAGACCAGTGGCAACATGCAGGCGCTGCAGAGCGGTCTGAAAGGCCTTGCCTATGGCGGGACACTGGCCTATGTGGCCTTCGCCAAACCTTTCGCCGCCGGACTCTGGCTGGGTCAGGAAGCACATTTCAACTATGGGCACATCATCTTCTCGAGGGCAGGCAGCGAACCGAATCCGGACCATCCGCGATGGAACCGGCGGAGGATCGAGGATGTGTGCTGGTCGCTCCTGATGGACGGGTATCTCGACTGCGAGGAGATCATCGATCCCGTCGTGGATTTTGAGGACAGCGCAGAAGCCTTTTCACGGTACGTCGACAGGCACCCGGACGAGAGCATCAAGCTGGGAATCACATTTGGAGGGATGAAGGGATGAGACTGGGGACACAGGACAGGGAATTCTTCCCACAGGATTTCAAGGAGAAATTCCGGTTCCTTCGGGAAATCGGATTCGACTGCTTTGAGATTGATGGCAAGGTATTGGTGGACCATGTGGAGGCGGTCAGGGAAGCGG
>DATISI010000084.1:0-8341 GCA_035581745.1 Clostridiaceae bacterium | reverse complement strand
CATCATGCCAGAGATGTTCCGGATGCCCGTTTCCTGGTTTCCTGGAATAGACCATCCTATTGAAATGTGGTATGATAACATATCGAACAGGCATTGCAGGAAGGGTCAGCGGATATCCACAGGTGGAATCGGCGGATCGGGAACTTGCAAGCCAAAGATACAGACGTCTGGCGGCGTAGGGACGGGCGGGAGACTGACGCTGGGATGAATAATGGGATTGGATGAGGGAACGATATGAGGGACAGGAATCAGGATACAGGAAAGATGGAGGGAAAAGGCAGGCGGTCATACCGGGTCGTGCTAATCCCCCTCCTTGTGCTTGCGCTCGCGCTGGGTTATGCCTACTTCAGGGTAGCGGCGATGAACAGGGGCGTGACGGGAATCGTGGAGAAACCGCCGGAGGCGGGTCCGGTGACGCCGACTCCAGGTGAAGAGCTGGAAATCATCGAAGGGACTCCCGACGATATCGACCTCGACTATGTCGTCGATGTCATCGACCCCAGCGATGTGCCCATCTACAAGCAGGCACGGATCGATGCGGACGTCATCAACATCCTCCTGATTGGAAGTGATGTCCGTCCTGGCGAAAGCGGGAACGGAAGGTCCGACAGCATGATCCTCCTCTCCTATGACAAGGCGAAAGAGGAAGCCAGGCTGGTCTCCTTCATGCGGGACGTCTGGATCAGCATCCCGGACATCGGCTGGAACAGGATCAATGCGGCATATTCCTACGGCGGTGTCGGCCTCTCCGTGAACACGGTGAATGAGAACTTCAACCTCGATATCCAGGAGTATATCCTGGTGGACTTCGAAGGGTTCAAGAACATCATCGACGAGGTCGGAGGCATCGAGGTCAATCTCACCAAGGTCGAAGCGAAGTACATCAACAATGGAAGTGCAGAGGCCAAGGTCGAGGTGAAGGACGGGATCCAGAAGCTGAACGGAACCCAGGCACTCATCCACAGCAGGAACCGGAAGACCGGAGACGGGGATTTCGGACGGACAAGGCGACAGCGCGAGGTCATGCTCGCCCTCTTCACCCAGGTGAGAGGGGATCTCCAGCCACTGAAGCTTCCCGCCCTCCTGAACCAGGTCCTGAGCTATGCGCGGACCAACATGAAACCGGACACGATGATGTCGCTTGGCCTCAATGTCCTGTCTGCGAAGGACCTGGGCATGGTGAATGCCAGGATTCCATTCGACAACACGTGGAAGTATGCGATGAAGGAAAAGCGGAGCGTCGTGACCATCGACCTCGAAGAGAATGTCGAGAGGCTCCACGACCTGATTTATGGAGAAGACTAGGCGGGAAAAGACCGGACCAGGAGAAAGATTGTTAAATAAGTGAATAACTTTCCTGCGATGATACGGACAGGATCCGGATCCTCGTATTTGGAAAAAAGAGGAAAGGGGACTGTAAAATGGATTATACATTGATCACAGGACCAACCAGCGGAATCGGATTCGAGCTGGTGAAGCTTTTCGCGAAGGACAGGAACAACCTGGTCCTGGTCGCGAGAAGCGAGGACAAACTGGAGAAGATCAGGACGTTCTTCATGGACAAGTACGGGATCGACATCGTGACGATCTGCAAGGACCTGTCCAGACCGGAAGCGGCCAAGGAAGTCTATGACGAGGTCAGGGAAAGAGGGATCACGGTCGCGAACCTCGTGAACAATGCGGGCATCGGGACCTACGGCCTTTTCCACGAGATCAGCACGGACGAGTCCCTGGACCTTCTCACCCTGAATATCCGTACGCTGACGCATATGACCAGGCTCTTCCTGCCAGACATGGTGGCGAAGGGAAGGGGAAGGGTCATGAATGTGGCCTCTACGGCGGCTTTCCAGCCAGGACCGCTCATGGCGACCTACTATGCCTCGAAGGCTTATGTGCTGCATCTGTCTGAAGCGCTTTCAGAGGAGCTCGATGGGAAAGGTGTCACGGTGACCGCCCTATGCCCTGGAGCGACCATCACGGACTTCCAGCGCAAGGCGAAGGTCTCGAAGTCCAACATCGCGAACTTCAACCTGATGGATGCGAAGACCGTGGCTGAGGATGGATACAGGGCGTTCCTCGAGGGAAGGTCCCTGGAGATCCCTGGCACGAGGAACAAGGTCTCCTCCTTCCTCGTCAGGTTCGCGCCGAGAAAGACCATCGCGAAGGTGGTCAGGAAGCTCAACAAATAACCGGAGCAGGATTCCAGGATCTTTTGAACGATATGAAAAGCTGTGAAATGGTATGGATAGAGGATGGTCTGTCTCCTTGTGGAGGACGGCTGTCCTTTTTTACATTTTTCTGCGTTAAATTCTTGACAAGTATATTATAAAAACGTAATATAGTAATGGAGAAATCAATTTAAGAAAAAGGAAGAGATAAATGGATAATAATATGGAGAAACTGGAACGGCCATCCGAAATCCTGAGAGTGCTTGGGCATCCCGTACGTCTCTGCATCGTCAACGGACTGATCAGGGAGAACGGCTGCAATGTGTCGTTCATCCAGGAATGTCTGGAGATTCCGCAGTCGACCATATCCCAGCATATCAAGTCGTTGAAGTCGGCAGGAATCATCGAAGGTGTCCGAAAGGGTACCGAGATCACTTACCGCGTCAAGGATAAGCTCGCAATCGAAATGATCAAACTATTGAATCTGGAGGGAAATAATGAGTAAGAAAGTACTAATTGTTGGAGGAGTCGCTGGTGGAGCCACCGTCGCGGCAAGACTGAGAAGACTGGACGAGGACATCGAAATCGTCATGTTCGAGAAGGATGAATACATCTCTTTCGCGAACTGCGGACTGCCATACCATATCGGGGAAGTCATCAAGAAGAGAGGGAACCTCCTGCTTCAGACGCCAAAGGCGATGAAGGACAGGTTCGAACTCGATGTCAGGATCTTCAGTGAAGTGACGAAGATCGATCCGGCTAACAACAAGGTCACGGTCAGCTCCAAGGACAGGGGCGTGTATGAGGAGAGCTATGATTACCTCGTGCTTTCCCCAGGTGCGGCACCTATGAAACCTCCAATCAAAGGGATCGACTCGAAGAAGGTCATGTCCCTTAGGAACATTCCGGACACGGATGCCATCAAGGCCATGACGGACAGCCACCTTGGTGGGACTGCCATCGTCATCGGAGGCGGATTCATCGGAATCGAGACTGCGGAGAACATGATCGAGAGAGGCCTCAAGGTCATCCTCGTCGAGGCTGTACCGCATATCCTCGCACCATTCGACTCCGAACTTTCCATGATCGCGGAGAGCGAGATGGAGAGCCATGGCGTGCAGATGCACCTTGGTGACGGCGTGAGCGAGTTCATCGAGGATGGGAACAGGATCTCCGTGAAGCTGGCTTCAGGAAAGATCGTCACGGGAGACTTCGTCGTTTCCGCCATCGGCGTCAAGCCGGAGACCGCATTCCTCAAGGATTCAGGAATCGAGATGGGACCAAGAGGCCACATCATCGTGGATGACCATATGAGGACGAACTTCCCGAACGTCTATGCTGCAGGAGATGCCATCGAGGTCGTCGACTTCATCACAGGACAGAAGACCGCGATTCCGCTTGCGGGACCGGCCAACAGACAGGGAAGGATCATCGCGGACAATATCGCCGGGATGGACAGGACATACAAGGGAACCATGGGGACTTCAATCCTCAAGGTCTTCGAACTGACCGCCGCTGCGACAGGAATCAATGAACGTAATGCGAAGAGGCTCGGGATCAACCACCGTGCCGTATTCATCCACCCGAACAACCATGCCTCCTACTATCCAGGTGCGACGCAGATGAGCATCAAGCTCCTCTTCAACGACGACCGCAAGGTCCTTGGCGCACAGGCCATGGGCTATGAAGGTGTGGACAAGCTGATCGACGTCATCGCGACCACGATCAAGTTCGGCGGAACCATAGATGACCTTGCTGAACTCGAGCAGGCTTATGCGCCACCATTCCTCTCCGCGAAGTCCCCTGCGAACATGCTGGGCTTCGTCGCGCAGAACACCCTGGACGGCCTTGTGGACAACAGGACCGTAGACAACTTCAATGAGACCTTCGACAGGGAGACCATGGTCCTCCTCGACGTCAGGGAAAAGATCGAGGTCGAGAATGGAAGCCTCGAGGGTATGATGCATATCCCACTGAACAGCCTGCGTGAACGCATGAGTGAACTGCCAAAGGACAAGCTGATCTGGGTTTACTGCCAGGTAGGTCTTCGAGGCTACATCGCTTCCAGGATCCTGAACCAGCACGGATTCCAGACAAAGAACCTCTCTGGAGGATACAAGCTGATCAACTTCATGAAGTTCAAGCCTTCTGACAAGGATGGCGGGGACAAGGGCCCATCCGGCGGAGTGAAAGAGGAGATGCTGACCGAATCCGGAGAAGTCGTCATGGCGAACGCCATGCACGTGGTCGGGACCAGCGCGCTGGACAACCTGAAGGCTGTCGACGCTGACTTCGAGAACCAGGTTTTCGACCTCGACGCCACAGGCCTCTGCTGCCCGGGACCGCTGATGCGGGTGAAGTCCACCATGGACGGCCTGGAAAAGGGAGATACCCTGAACATCGTCGCTTCCGACATGGGATTCTATGAGGATATCCGTGCCTGGGCGAAGCGCACAGGAAATGAACTTGTAAGCGTCGCCAAGGACAAAGGGCTCATCAAGGCACAGCTGAAGAAGGGACTTGCAGGAAGCAGCGCATCTGAAGAGATCGTCTGCTCCCCAGGCAGCGCACCCGTTCCGGTGGCTGCGAAGGACAACAAGACGATGATCGTCTTCTCCGGGGAACTGGACAAGGCCATCGCTTCCTTCATCATCGCCAACGGTGCAGCTTCCATGGGCAAGAAAGTCACCATGTTCTTCACCTTCTGGGGCATCAATGTCCTGAGGAAGGAAGAACACGTACCGGTCACGAAGACCTTCATGGAGAAGGCTTTCGGATTCATGATGCCAAAGGGCTCCAAGAAGCTGCAGCTCTCCAACATGAACATGGGCGGAATGGGCGCGAAGCTCATCCGTAACCTCATGAAGGACAAGAACGTGCAGTCTCTGGAAGAGCTGATCAAGGCGGCCATGGACAGCGGCGTGGAAGTCGTCGCATGCCAGATGAGCATGGACCTTCTTGGACTCAAGCAGGAGGAACTCCTTGACGGCGTGAAGCTTGGTGGCGTAGGCTACATGCTGAGCGAGTCCGAGGATTCCAACGCTACACTCTTCATCTAAGGCTTAAGACACTTCACAGGAACAAATAAATGGTGAGACCCGGGATTCCCCTTATATTCAATCCTCCTATTTGCTATAATTAAGGCAGAGAACAGGCTGAATATATGGGGACCCGGGTTTTTTTGTCGCTTTGCGATGGAAATCCGTTGATTTTGGGGTGATAGATATGGCTGCTAATGACTGGAAGACCTTTCTGATTCCTTACAACCAGGCGGTTGAGGAACTTAAGGTCAAACTGAGGTCGATCCGAACGGAATACAGGAGAAGGAACGAGTACTCGCCCATCGAGTTCATCACAGGAAGGGTGAAAGAGATCTCGTCCATGCTCGAGAAGGCGAACAAGTTCAATATCCCGCATGACAGGCTCAGGTATGAGCTGGAAGACATCGCAGGGATAAGAATCATGTGCCAGTTCGTCGACGACATCGAGGTCGTCGTGGACATCCTGCGGGGCAGGCGGGACATGCAGATCATGTATGAGAAGGACTATGTCAGCAATGTGAAGCCTTCGGGGTACAGGAGCTACCATATCATCATCAAGTATCCCGTACATATGGCGGACGGGGTGACGGAGATCATCGCGGAGATCCAGATCAGGACCCTTGCCATGAATTTCTGGGCTGTGACAGAACACTCCCTGAACTACAAGTACAAACAGATGATTCCGGAGCACATCAGGCTCACGCTGAAGACCGCGGCGGAATCCGCATATCAGCTCGACCAGGTCATGCTGGACATCAAGGATGAGATCAAGGATGCCCAGAAGCTCTTCGAGGTGAAGTCCCAGCTGGTCTCCACCATCATGAGGGACATCATCATCCTCATGTCGATGAACCGCTCCCAGGAGGCCTCCAGGTTCCAGGTAGCCCTGAACAAGCTCATCGAGTACGGGGACGTCCCGGAGCTCAACGAACTGCATGAGCAGGTGAGGAAAGAGATCGAGCGTTACAGGCATTAGGTCTGAATCACACGCACAGGAAAGTAAATTGGAATATGGAATTTTGGGGGAATGATGAAGAATAGGCGATACCTTGTCCTGACCATCATCATCGTCTTTCTGGCTGCAGGGGTCCTGTACATGAAAGACCGACAGAAAATCTATGGCAACGATGAATCGTCAATCAAAATGCTCCTCGAAAAGGAACTGGGGATGACGAAGAAAATCGAGGTTTTTGGACTCGTCGATATCGGTGAATACCGTCTCGCAGGCTATTCTATGAACGACATGGAATTCAGCTTCGCAGAGTTTAGGAAGAACGAGAAAGGCGACTATGAGCCTGTCAAATTGGAGAATATGACCATGATCAGAGCACGGCAGGTCTTCGTCTCCTATCATGATCAGGTCAGGGAAGATCAGAATCGCTTCACCTCATACCTGGTCATCCTGAACAACAATCCGAATCTTAGGGAGGTCACCTTCACGCAGGTGACGGGTCAGAGACAGGCTTTTTCAAATATTTCCATGGATGAAAGCCCTGCAATCCATGTCTTTGAGATTCCCAATGTTTCACCCCTTGAACTGGAGTACAAATTCTATGATGGAGCAGGTAATCCTATCGGGATGTAGATGAGCCGGGACGACTTGCAAAGGATGAGTGAAAAGATAAACGTAAAAAATAGCCTCCTTTCCAGGGACATCTGACGATGTTCTGGAAAGGAGGCTTCTGCGTTCCCTGGAAGGTATCGGAAATAGCGAATGATTAAAGCAGCATTTCCTGGAACCTTTGATTAAAGCGGGTTTCGATAGTATAATTGTCAGGAAAGGCCATCTTTGACCATCAGGTGGATCCATGCGAGCCGTGACAGGAAATGGATGGAGAAAGACAGGAAACAGGACAGAAATGGTACGGAAACGAGAATGCTGACCAGGACAGGAGTCAGGGTAGAAGACCCCGGATCCAGACTGGACTGGATATTTTTGCAGTATGAAGCAGGAAAAATATGAGAAGAGACGAGATGAGGTAATAATGGATAACCAGATTGAAGCGCTTGTCAGCGTGAAGAAGAATGGGAATGAGATCAGGCACATGTCCGCTCCGGGACTTGAGGTCATGAGGGAGGCGGTGAAGCGGACGCCTTCCGCGATCAAACACATCAAGAACCCACCGGAGGAGGTCATGCTGCTGGCCGTGCGTGCCGGATGGAACAGCCTGAAGCATATCGAGAATCCTACCTATGCAGTGCAGCTTGCGGCGGTGGAGAACAAGGGCTGGGCGATCCAGTACATCACGGATCCTGACCATGGGCTGCAGCTTGCGGCGGTCACCCGCGATTTCGATGCCGTCCAGTACATCGAGGACCCTCCCTGCGACATCCAGCTCGCGGCAGTGAGGAATTACTGGAGCGCGCTGAAATACCTCAAGGCACCATGCTTCGAGGCCAGGAAGGAAGCGGTCAGGGCGAGTGAACAGGCCATCGCCTATATCACGGACTACACTGAGGAGGAACTGAAGGAATACCTGAGGTCGAACATCAGGATCGTGAAGTACCTCTATGACAGCCTCGACATGGCGTTCATCAAGGAAATCCTGAAAGAGGCCTTCAGCGGAGACGATGTTGAGGAGGGCTATATCAGGGACTTCATGGAGCTGCAGGTCCTGGACATGAACAAGGTTGAATTTATCCGGGCACATGGGTCGAAGCGCACGAAGATGAAGCTTGTCGACTATGTGCTTGGAAGATAGGGGGGATTGCCATGAATTACAAAGAGACACTTGAGGCGCTGGACCTTGCGGTCCGGAGCAAAGCCGTCCCCCTCATCATCGGGGAGAGCGGAATCGGAAAGACCTCCCTCATCCGTGAATATTCGAGGGACAACGGACACTACCTCGTCAACATCGATGCGAACCTCCTGAAGGAAGGGGAGATCGGTGGACTGCCCATGGTGGAACGTGGCAGGACGGCCTATGCGACCCACCACAAGCTGACGGAGATCGACAACTACCTGCAGGCCCATGACGGGAAGGTCATGCTCTTCATCGACGAGATCAACCGCTGTGACCATTCGGTCCAGCAGGAGCTGATGAACCTCATCCTGAACCGGGAAATCAACGGATACCGGCTGTCGGACAGGGTCATTGTCGCGGCGGCCATGAACCCTTCGAACCGTATGGA
>DATISI010000083.1:0-2587 GCA_035581745.1 Clostridiaceae bacterium | reverse complement strand
TCAGCTCATCCTCGAAGATGTACCGCCTGTCCACATAGATTTCCAGACCTTCCACTTCATACTTGACGTATTTGTCCTCATTCTTCGGCTTTCCGATGTACATGTTCGGCGCAGGCATGACGCCTCCGCAGCAGCCCTGTGTCTTCGCCAGCATCACATAGGCGACATTCCCCTTATCCTCGATATGCTTCTTCGCTTCCGCAGTCAGCCTGATTTCCATAACCGCACCTCACTCCATATTTGGACGCATCTTCACTCCTGTCCTATTAGGGATATTATACCACTTCTCCTCTCCTCCTGATATCGGGAAAGTGAAGTATCGGACCAGCTTCTACCCCATCCGTAAATAATGGAGATCTTTCATCAAACATGTAAGAAGACCTGCCTCATGCCTGCCGCAGCATACCAATTCCACATGACAATAGTCACGATTTTCAAATCCGTTGCCCCAAAGGAGTTGCTCCCCTTCCCATCACTCAGATTTTAGATTTCAGATTTCAGATTTCATCCCATTATTCGGTATGATACTTACTTTATGAATGGAATGCGATATACTTATTGTATTGAAATCCTATCCCACATCAATTTCATCTTTACTTGAGAAATATTTGAATCAGGCGACCAGTCCATCAACAATTCCTGCATCATCTTTGTATACCGAGTGAAAGGGGGGAGGACATGCCAGGAAGCGATCAGAGAGACCAGATCAGGGAAATCTATCAGCGGAACGTGGATACGGTCTACCGGATTTCCATGCTCTACCTGAAGAACAGGGATGATGCCGAGGACAATGTCCAGGCCACCTTCACAAGGCTCATGGAGACTGGAAAATGCTTCGATAACGACAGGCATGAACAGGCCTGGCTGGTCGTCACGGCATCGAACCTCTGCAAGAACCAGCTGTCGAACTGGTACCGGAAGAGACGCTCCGATACGGACTTCGAGTCCTTCGGAGCCGAGTGGGAACAGAACGACCGCTCCATTCTCATGGAGGTGCTGGCACTCCCCCCGAAATACAAGACCGTCGTCTACCTCCATTACTATGAAGGGTACACGACACAGGAAATTGCGAGGTACCTTCACCTCAACGAATCCACACTCAGGTCACAGCTGGTGAAGGGCAGGAAGCTTCTACGGGAAGCGTTAGGAGAGGATAGGAATGGATGAGAAAAAGATCCGGGACACTTTGGGAAAGATCGTTCCAGATGACACCCAGAAGGAAAGGATGCTTGATGCCATCATTTCAGGGGAAGACAGGAAGAAGAGAAAACAGCCTGCTAACGCCCTTCCCTATATCGCTGCAGCCGCGCTGATTCTTCTCCTTTCCTTCACGCTCTATACGCTTCCGAGGAGAGCACCTTCTCCTTCCTCCCCGCCTGTTGCTGAAGGGCCGGTGTCAAGACCTGCCTTGCCCGTTACACCGTCTCCTGATTTCCCTACACAGTCCGCATCGGCAGAACGGCCTCAGCTGACCTTCAGCCTCAATGATTCAGGCCTGGGGATGGGCTACATGGGCAGGAGCTATCCTGCTGGCCATGAGTTCACGGACAGGAATCCCTGGACTAGGGAGATGGTGCTCCCCACGCTTCCCGTATTCCGGAACACGTTCCTGGTGAATGGTGCCGGGGAGCCCGATACGGTATTCTCACCCGCAGTCAAACGGCATCTTGCCGCAGAAATCGCATCGCTCCTCGGGACAGCGCTCACGGACGAGGATAATGAATGGAGCTACTACATGACGGAGGAAGGCACGGAAATCATTGTCCGTGACGACCTGAGCGTCACCATCAAGATGAAGGCGCCAGAATTCGAACGCGCTGATGTGTGGAAGGATTCAGCTGTTTTCGAGGCAGAGGTAGCGAGATATTATACCGATCGGTATCCTGCACTTTTCAGGATCGAGCATCCGGTGTACGAAATCACATCCCAGTACAACATTCCCGGCGACCATCACCTCGAGACCAGGATTTTCAGCAGACCGGAAGATGATTTGGATGCCATCCTGAACTATGCCTTCAATTCCTACCACATCAGCTACAGTCAGGAAGGTACGGAAGTCATCATCTTTATCAATATTCCCGGTCCCTACCTCTTCGAGAAAGTACAGGATTATCCGATCATCAGCGCAGATGAGGCGGAAGCCGCCCTCCTCCGTGGAGACTATCTCACTACAGTCGGTTACGACGAGACCATAACGCCTGATGACATTGCCTCCACCCGTCTGGTCTACCACACCAGCATCTACACCGAATATTTCCAGCCCGTATATGAGTTCTATGTGGAGCTCGACGACGAGGACGAGAGGAGATCTCACGCGCTCATCCCTTATGGACTATACTATGTTCCAGCACTGAAGCCAGAGTACGTCGACGTCATCCTGGACAACATTCCCTTCAACTGAATCGTCTGCCCTGGAATCGGGAAGAGACCGGAAAAGCATCACATGCCTTTCCGGTCTCTTCTTTTTCCTCATATCCAGGCTTTATCCAGCCTCATTTGTCCAGATGGTCCCATGGATTCTTGCCTGACAGCCAGCCGGTCTGTTTCCAATGATCCTTATCCCTGGGATTCCAGGTGTTGCTCCGTT
>DATISI010000082.1:0-6148 GCA_035581745.1 Clostridiaceae bacterium | reverse complement strand
TAGAAACCGTGCACCTTGCTCTGACAGTCAAACCCCAAGCGTTACCCAAACAGTAAACTCAAAACAGGTTGGTCACGGCACACAGATAATCTACTTATCGCTGCTACCTTCCGGTCCTGACGAGGTTCATAGACATCCATTGCGTGGGACCCGCTTATCAACGTCACTTTTAAGGGTCAGCCTTGAGACCTGATGCCTCGGCAAGGAATTCAACCCTGCTGTAGCTGATTGCAGGTTACAGGGCACCGCTGACTCCCCATCTAGCACGGAAATGGCGGAGAGGATGGGATTTGAACCCATGATTGAGTTTCCCCAATACACGCTTTCCAGGCGTGCTCCTTCGACCACTCGGACACCTCTCCATAAACGCTCCATGTCATCGGGAATCCTTCACGGAGTCCGTCTTACGTTGAGCAACATTGTTATTATAAGGGATGGGGCTTTTTTAGTCAATACCGATAAAAAAAAGAATTGAGCTGAAATTTCCATGATGGATGGGTAAAGTGATTCCCATCCCTGGAAGAATCCGGATGGACATCACGATGAAAAAGAGAGGAAAAGAATCCCTGAAGACTGTAGTTTCAGGGATCCTGACCTTCATGCAATCTTTTCAAGCGGCAGGTGATGCCGTCCAGGGGAAGCCCCAGGTCAGCCTGTGACATCCGAGAACATGTCCTCCTAAAGCTTTCCTGAGGTCACGACACCTTCCTTCATGACCACCCGGTCAGAAGGCACGCGCGCGACCGCTTCAGCGGAGCAGGAGGCATCCACAAGGAGGAAGTCCGCCCTGTCCCCTGGCTTGGGCCAGACCTGGTTCCCCTGGGCGTCCAGCGGGGTTTTCCCGCCCGTGACATGGCCCAGGTATCCGGCAAGGGAAACCTCGTCTATGGCCCCGAATTTCTCGGCCGCTCGCGAAGCCCGCTGCAGGAGGTCGCCCGTCCCAAAGGGACTCCAGTGGTCATTGATGTTGTCGTTGATGATGCTCACCCTGACGCCTTCCTCTTTCAGGATGGGAATCGGAGGTGCGGGCGCATCGATGGGTGACGTGGTATTGATTCCGATATCGACAGACGCGAGAAGCTTCGCAAGCTCTCTTGCCTCCTCGCGGGAGACATCCCCGAGGGAATAGGCATGGCTGATGTGGACGCCCCCTGTGAGTCCGCATTCCTTCGTGTAGTGGCAGATCCTTCTTATGGTATGTGACCCGAGGCTTCCTCTATCATGGAGATGGATGTCGACCTTCGCATTGAATTCCCTTGCAAGGTCGAAGGTCGTGCGTAAGGATTTCTCGAGGTCGAGGTCGATGGTCGCGGGATCGAGGCCACCCACCACCGTCGCGCCATTTTTCAGCGCTTCCCGCATATGGGGCAGGGAATCCCCACGAAGGAGACCGTGCTGAGGGAAAGCGACAAGCTCATAGGATACCCTGTCCGAGTTGCGGTCAAGGACCTCACGGACCTCGAGAAGGTTCCTTATCCCGGAGACGGGATCCGCATTCACCTGGATCCTCATCCTCGTCACCCCGAAACCCGTCACGAGGTCAATCAGGCGCTGGGCCCGTTCCTTGGTATACGCCGCGAGTTCGGGAAGGAACCGTTCCTCCTCCCTGATCCGGTCGGCGACACTGACGAATGGTGTCGCAGCCTTCCATGGACCGCCATAATGACCTTTGTCCAGATGCAGGTGGTTGTCCACGAGCGAAGGCAGGAGCAGGTATCCTTTCCCATCCAGCACCTTATGCCCGGAGGTATCCCCTGCCTGTTCTTTGATTTCCTTTATGATGCCGCCCTCGATGAGCACATCCACTTTCTCCGTAAGTGTGATGACGCCGTCACCAGTATCCTCGAAGCCTTTTTCAATCCTGACATTCCTTAACCACGTTCCCATTTCCGTCCTCCTTCTTCCTCTTCTTTCACCAGAGAAAACACCTTGTTACCCTGGATTATATCGATACCACGCGATTTTTTCCATAGGCAATGCAACTGAAAAACCGGGCAGACCTTGGTCAGGTTGCCCAAAATTGGCCATTCCCGCTCCTGCAGTCTTCTGCCATGCAGCGCCATCACGATATGGTCCATCGCGCCCGTCTTCTTTCTGCAAGGATTACCCTAAAAGGAACAGACCGGCACGCCTCCGAAGAGTGCGTCCGGTCTGTTTACTTTATTCAGGTGTAATCTTTATTCAGGTGTAATCTTTATTCAGGTGCGATCTTTATTCAGACGTAATCTTTTTGCAAGAGGAGAAACGGATGGCAATCTGCTTCACCGCCCTTGTTTGAATCAGGCGATGACGATGAGGAGCTCGCCCGCTTTGACGCGCTGCCCTTCCTTGATGTTGACGGAACTCACGGTCCCTTCTACGGAACTTGTGATCTTGGTCTCCATCTTCATGGCCTCGACGACCACGAGCGGCTGGTTCACGGTGACCTTGTCCCCTTCCTTCTCCAGGACGGCAAGGACAGTCCCAGGAATCGGTGCACCCACCTCATTCTTGTTGTCCGGGTCAGCGAAACAGGTGACGCTTGCAGCGCCGGACCGGTTTGCGGAAAGGAGGCTGTGTTTGTCGACAATCTTGACTTCCCTTCGGTTTCCGTTGACCTCGAAGACCAGTGTCCTGTTGGACTCCAGATCCGGTTTCCCGATGTGGAGCAGCTTGATCATCTCCGTCTTTCCTTCAGCGACCTCCGCCTCGATGGTCTCCCCTTCGTACAGGCCGTGGAAGAAGACATCGCTGCCTAGCCTTCCCATATCGCCGTATTCGGCCCTGAACTTCAGGTAGCCTTCGAAGACCTCAGGATAGAGGGCATGGCTCAGGATCTCCTTCATGGAGGCGTCGATATCGAACTTCTCCTTGAGGCGTTTCGCGATCTTGTCAAAGTCCTCATCTGGAAGAAGTGACCCCGGCCTTGCCGTGATGGGTTCCTCATCCTTCAGGACCAGTTTCTGGAGTTTCTCCGGGAAGCCGCCCTTAGGCTGCCCCATCATCCCCTTGAAGTAGGAGACGACGGAATCCGGGAAGGCCATTCCTTCTGCTTTTTCATAGATGTTTTCTGGTGTCAGATTGTTCTGCACCATGAAGATGGCGAAGTCGCCAACAGCCTTCGAGGAAGGCGTGACCTTCACGATATCCCCGAGCATCTCGTTGACCGTCTTGTAGGTCTCCTTGATCTCGTTGAACTTGTGTCCGAGGCCGAAGCTCTCTACCTGAGGTTTCAGGTTGGAGTACTGTCCGCCCGGGATCTCATACTTGTAGATTTCAGCAGAGCCGGACTTAAGCCCTGACTCGTACTTTCCATAGACAGGCCTTACCGCCTCCCAGTAATCCGAAAGCTTCTGGATGCCCTTGAGGTCGATCATGGTGTCCCTGTCCGTATTCTTCAGTGCCGCGGCTACGGAGTTCAGCGCCGCCTGGCTGGTCAGCCCGGACATGCTGTTGAAGGCAGTATCCACGATGTCCACGCCCGCTTCGACGGCCATGAGGACTGTCGCCACGCCGTTTCCTGTCGTGTCGTGGGTATGGAGATGGATCGGCATGCCTACCTCGTTCTTCAACGCGGTGACGAGCTTGAAAGCCGCATGCGGTTTCAGGAGCGCCGACATGTCCTTGATGGCCAGGATATGCGCACCTGTCTTCTCAATCTGCTTCGCGAGGTCCACATAGTAAGCCAGGTTGTACTTCTCTTTCCTGGAGTCCAGGATGTCTCCTGTGTAGCAGATGCAGGCCTCAGCGACCTTTCCGGTCTTGAGGACCTCCTCGATGGAGATCTCCATTCCCCTCAGTTCGTTCAGCGAGTCGAAGATCCTGAAGACATCGATGCCCGCGGAAGCGGATTCCTGGATGAATGCCCGAATGACATTGTCCGGATAGTTCTTGTAGCCGACACCGTTAGCTCCCCTGATGAGCATCTGGAAGAGGACGTTAGGTATCCTTTTCCTCAGTTCCTCAAGCCTTGTCCATGGGGATTCGTTCAGGTACCTGTAGGCCACGTCGAAAGTCGCTCCGCCCCACATCTCGAGGGAGAAGAGGTCTTTCCCATAGACCGCGGTAGCCTTGGCCACCTTGATCATGTCCCTTGTCCTGACCCTTGTCGCCATGAGCGACTGGTGCGCATCCCTCATCGTGGTATCGGTGAGGAGGACCTTGTTCTGCTGCTTGATCCATTCCACGAGTCCGGCTGCGCCTCTCGTGTCCAGGATCTGCTTGGTTCCACTCAGCTGGGAGATGTCGACATGGTCCGTCTTGGGGACCTGAGGGACGTCGTACTGGCTCTTCACACCCTGGGTCTCGTTCACGACGGTATTCCCGACGAACTTGAGAAGCCTGCCTTCGTCATCCATCTTGTGGGTCAGCGCGATGAGCTCCGGGTTGTTCACGATGAATCCGGTATGGCACTCGCCGGCCAGGAACTGCGGATGGTTCAGGACGTTGATGAGGAAGCCGACATTCGTCTTGACGCCTGTGATCTGGGTCTCCGTGATGGCTCGGATGGATTTCCGGATGGCGTCATGGAAAGTCCTCGACCAGGAGATGTTCTTGACGAGAAGGCTGTCATAGTAGGGACTGATCTCCGCTCCGGCGAAGCCGTTGCCGCCGTCAAGCCTGATTCCGAATCCGGAACCGGTCCTGTAGGACTCGATCCTTCCGGTATCCGGTGCGAAGTTCAGGGAAGGGTCCTCGGTGGTGATCCTGCACTGGATCGAGAATCCATTCATCTTGATGTCGTCCTGTGATCCGATCCCGATTTCCGGGGAGTCGAGGGCATAGCCTTCCGCGACGAGGATCTGGGACTGCACGATGTCTATCCCGGTCACCATCTCTGTCACGGTATGCTCGACCTGGATCCTTGGATTCATCTCAATGAAGTAGTATCCGCCATTCTTGTCGACGAGGAACTCCAGCGTTCCTGCGCTCCTGTAGTTCACCGCCCTCGCGATCTTCAGGGCATCCCTGTAGATGTTGTCCCTGATTTCCTGCGGTACGGAGAATGCCGGCGTGAACTCCACGACCTTCTGGTGCCTTCGCTGTATGGAGCAGTCACGCTCAAACAGGTGGACGACATTGCCGTAGCTGTCGCCTAGGACCTGGACCTCGATATGCTTTGGCTGCTCCAGGTATTTCTCCATGAAGATATGGTCGATCCCGAAGGCCTTCTTTGCTTCGCTCCTCGCACTGTAGAAGGCGGAGGCAAGTTCGCTCTCGTCACGGACGATCCTCATCCCGCGTCCACCACCGCCAGCGGCGGCCTTCAGCATCAGCGGATATCCGCATACGGACGCATGCAGCTTCGCCTCTTCAACGGTCTTGACATCCGTCTCATAGCCCGGAATCGTCGGAACCCCGACCTCCTTCGCGACGACCTTGGATTTGATCTTGTCGCCAAGCCTGTCCATCATCTCCGCTGTCGGTCCGATGAAGGCGATGCCTTCCTGTTCGCATCGTTTCGCGAACTCCGGATTCTCGGACAGGAAGCCGTATCCTGGGTGGATGGCGTCGACACCCTTCTTCAGCGCAAGGCTGATGATCTCCTCGATATTGAGGTAGGCATCGACGGGACCCTTCCCTTCCCCGATGAGATAAGCCTCATCCGCTTTTGACCTGAACAGCGAGAATTTGTCTTCATTTGAATAGATGGCGACGGTACGGATTCCAAGCTCATTGCATGCCCGGAATACCCTGATTGCGATTTCGCCCCTGTTCGCCACAAGGACCCTTTTGAATTTATTCATCCTGATACCCTCCGATTTATATTTATACATTTTTACATATTTGCATTCTACGCTGTCCGTCTTTGTTTCCCAATCTCCCCATGTGCTGCAAACATGAAAGTATTATCAATTTTTGATAATTATCCCAAAATTATATCTTATTTCCGAGAGGATTACAACTAGAACCCCATCAGGATTCGGATATTTTTCAGAATTCTTCCACGACATTCCAGCCTGCCCTTTCGCTTTTACACGCTCCTCAAACAATCGGTATACGTATTTTATGCACAAACATTGTTTTTCCTGCATTTTTAATCACCACTTCTGCAAGTAATGCTTCAGGAGCACCTTCCTCCCGGCGTAATCCCCTTCAAAATATATACCACTCCACGTCACCTGCTACAGAAGAAGCCAATCAGGACTCCACTTGCTCTTCACCCTGA
>DATISI010000081.1:0-3284 GCA_035581745.1 Clostridiaceae bacterium | reverse complement strand
GACGGCGGACAAGACGATCAACTTCATAGGGAACGTGGAGCCAAGCGAAATCACGGATGGCGATGTGCAGATCCTGGTCGGTGACGGTTTCACAGGCAACACCATCCTGAAGATGTACGAGGGCGTCGTGAAGAACCTCATGTCCATGATCAAGGAAGCCATGCTCTCCACGCCAAGAGGCAAGGTCGGTGCGCTGCTGGTCAAGCCTGCCCTGAAGGAGTTCCTGAAGACACATGACTACAAGGAGGAAGGCGGAGCTGCGCTCTTCGGCGTGGACGGTCTGGTCATCAAGGCCCATGGGACTTCAGATGCAAGGGCTTACAAGAATGCGATCCGTCAGGCGAAGAAGCTCCATGACAGGAATTTCCTCGCGGTATATAAAGATAACATGAAATAATTTGAAATAGCATTGCATTAACGAGCCATTTCTACTATTATACAAATATTGGAGGTGATATTTATGTTTGAAAAAGTAAAAGCGATCATGGCAGACAAGCTGAGTATAAGTGAGGATGAAATTACAATGGACTCCACCTTTGAGGATCTTGGCGCTGATTCCCTTGATATCGTTGAACTCGTTATGGCCCTTGAAGAAGAGTTCGATATCGAGATCTCTGACGAAACGGCAGAGTCAGCGAAGAAGGTAGGCGATGTTGTCAACTACCTGAAGACGCTTGTGGGCGAGGATTAATTTGGCATATATGTCCCGTGTATGGTTTCCAAGCTGTATACGGGACTTATTTTTTTAGGTATAATTAGGAAGGATTACAAGTTTATTCCTGAGGCTGCTCAGTAGCTTGAGGAATAAACTTCTTAAAAAGGAGAAGTTTAACATGGAATTTGAGAAGATTATCGGGATCGAGTTCAAGGACAAATCGTATCTCGAGACAGCCCTGACGCACTCGTCCTATGCGAACCAGCACAAGAACATGGACTACAATGAGAAACTGGAGTTTGTGGGCGACGCCGTCCTTCAGCTCTGCATCACGGAGCACATGTTCAGGGAGTTTCGGGACAAGTCCGAGGGGGAACTGACCAAGCTGAGGGCGCTCGTCGTGTGCGAGAGCTCTCTTTATGATGTGGCGGTGAAGCTTAACCTTGGCATCCATATGCGGATGAGTAAAGGAGAAGAGCTGACGGGGGGAAGGACACGTGCCTCCCTTCTTTCAGACGCCGTCGAGGCGGTCATCGCAGCGGTCTACCTGGACCAGGGCATGGAAGTGGCAAGGAAGTTCGTCATCTCGAACTTCAAGCCGCTCATGGAGATGGCCTACAGGAACGAGATCGTCTTTGACTACAAGACCAGGCTGCAGGAGATCCTCCAGGAGAACGGTGAAGTGGAGATCCGCTATGAGATCGTGAAGTATGAAGGGCCTCCGCACAGGCGGAAGTTCTTCTCCAAGGTGGTCATCGACAACATCACCATGGGAAAAGGGGAAGGATACTCGAAAAAGGAATCCGAGCAGCTCGCGGCGCGGGATGCCCTCGAGAAGCTGGTGAAACCAGAGGATATCGATGCGTGATCCTGGGATGAAGCGTCACCGACATGTCATCATCCCGATCTTCATCCCCCATGTGGGATGCCCGCATGACTGTGTCTTCTGCAATCAGGCTAAGATCACCGGATTCCTGCGTGAAGAGTATGCGAGGATCGATGGGGACTTCGTGCGGGCTGCCGTTGAAAGGCACCTTTCGACCATAGACCGTGCGCATACTACCCTGGAGGTCTCCTTTTTTGGAGGGACCTTCACGGCAATCGATATCCGCAAACAGCGGGAACTCCTTTCCGTCACGAAGGACCTGAAGGAGAAGGGCGTCATCGACCATATCAGGCTCTCGACGAGGCCGGATTATATCAACCTCTTCATCCTCGGACACCTGAAAGACCATCTCGTGGACATCATCGAGCTTGGTGTCCAGTCCCTGGACCAGGAAGTCCTCGATGCGTCCAAAAGAGGATACACCGCGAAGGATGTGGAGGATGCGAGCCGTCTCATCAGGAGCTTCGGTTTCGTCCTGGGACATCAGCTCATGGTGGGGCTGCCCAAGGACAGCGAGGAGAAAGACCTGTATTCCCTGAGGGAGAGCATCCGGATGCAGCCGGACATCGTCAGGATCTATCCGGCCCTGGTCATCCGGGATACGGAACTCGAGGAAAGGTTCCTCCGGGGAGCGTTCGTTCCCTACGACCTGGACCAGGCGGTAAGGATCTCCGCCATGATGATGAAAGCGTATGAGGAGAAAGGGATCCGGGTCATCCGGATCGGACTCCAGCCTACCGAAGAGATCACTTCAGGGCGGGAAGTCCTCGCCGGACCTTTCCATCCCGCTATCCGGGAGCTTTGTGAAGGGTATCTCCTTGCGGAGCGGATACTGGGAACGGGTTTCGAACGCGTCCTGGTCAGGATCGACAGGCGTGAAGTCTCGAAGCTATACGCGGGAGGCAAACGGTATTTCAACGAATTGAGAAAGAAGATAGATGTCAGTGTACAGATTATCGACGACGGGGAACCTTTTCCCATGGAGATCATCCGACAGGAATAAGGACAGTAGAGGTGTTATATGTATTTAAAATCCATAGAGATACGGGGATTCAAGTCCTTTGCGGACAAGACCCACCTTGACTTCAAGGAGGGGATCACAGCGGTCGTGGGACCGAACGGCAGCGGAAAGTCGAACATCTCCGATGCGGTGAGATGGGTGCTCGGAGACCAGAGCGTCAAGAGCCTGAGAGGCGGAAAGATGGAGGATATCATCTTCGCGGGAACAGAGTACCGGAAGGCGCTCGGATTCGCGGAAGTGACCCTTCTCCTTGACAACTCCTCGAAGAGCCTGCCTGTCCCTTTCAGCGAGGTCAGCGTGACGAGGAAGCTCTTCCGTTCCGGAGAGAGCGAATACCTGATCAACAAGACCACATGCAGGCTGAGGGACATCCATGAGCTTTTCATGGACACTGGAATCGGAAAGGAAGGCTATTCCCTCATCGGACAGGGAAAGATCGAAGCCATCCTGAGCGGGAAGATGGAAGACAGGCGTGCCCTTCTTGAAGAGGCAGCCGGAATCGTGAAGTTCAAGTCGAGGAAGGAAGAGGGCGAGAAGACACTTGCCAATACCGACCTCAACCTGCTTCGGGTGAATGACATCCTGACCAATTACGAAGAGAGGCTTGAACCGCTCCGAAGGGAGAAGGAGAAGGCGGAGAATTTCCTTGTCCTGAGCCGCGAACTGAGGGAGATCATGATCTCGCTCATCATCTCGGACCTTGAGGACATGGAGATCGAAGA
>DATISI010000080.1:0-6090 GCA_035581745.1 Clostridiaceae bacterium | reverse complement strand
TATCTACATGTCATCCAGAAATCTACGGGAAAGGACCAGGTCAATTTGAATTTCCTGTTTCCTCTCCTTACGTTCGAGAATCTAGAACAGGACCTCATGCTTATCGTAGAAAAGTTCTTTGAGATTTACTTCGAGAAAATTCATATCATCCGAATTTTCATCTCCAACATCATCCAGTTCAGTGAAATCAGGGATTTGAATTATCTTATCATCCCCAATATGACCTCATTTCTCGATGATTATCTCTTTGAAATGAAAGCAAGGAAAAATATATGTGGACAAAGAATCGACATGGTCTCCATGATCATCCTCTCTTCAATCCTAAAAGATGTAGCCTTTATGACTACCTTTGAAAAAATTGAAGAACTTGATGAAGACACAAAAAAGCGAATTGCTCAAAAATGGGAGACTAAAATCACCACGATCATCAATCTTTTTATCGAACTCCCGGTTTTCGATGCATAAGGGATGCCATGGATTTCACGATTTGGCATACGGTTTCCAATAAGAGTAAAATAGAATCTTCATTTACTTGGCATTGATCGAATATTTCATTTGAGACACATGAAGTTGACCAATAAAAAATCCAGGATCATCAGTTTATTCACTGGTGATCCTGGATTTTTTTCCTTATATAGAAGATTATTCTTCTGGCTCGAAATCACTCTGAGGCGCGCCGCATAATGGGCATACCCAGTCTACTGGAAGGTCCGTAAAGGAAGTTCCTGGTGCCACACTGTTGTCAGGATCCCCGAGTACTGGATCATAAATATATCCACACACCATACAAACATAACTCTTCATATTCTTTCCTCCATTTCGATATTGATTATGCCATACTTCTAGCATACCCTGATTATAGTCCTCCGTTTTGCTTCTTACAATGCGCAGGGCCTTCCATATTCTTATATTTCTGTAAACAATGGCACCTGCCGCTTCCATCCCTTTTTGTAACACACATGGCCTTGTCCTCCAGCTGTCCCATCATGTTTCTCTCTGAAGGATTGTCACTGCCTGGAATATCCCCTATAATGGGAATTGGCCACATCTCACACCCGAGTGAAGACACGGGATGGAGCATCCAGGGTCACATGAAACAGTCAAGACATCGCAATCAGAATCAGATTTTTAAACAGACTTCGAATCAGACTTGAAATCAGAATTGAAATCAGAATTGGAACCAGATTTTGTCAGAAAAGGAACAATAGAATCTTGAAACGAGGTAGCATATGCAGGAACTCATCATCAGTCTCATGGAGAAATACGGATACCTAGGAACCTTCCTCCTCATTTTCATCGAGAATATCTTTCCTCCAATCCCTTCAGAGGTCATCCTCACCTTCGGAGGTTTCATGACCAGAAGCACCAGCATGACGGTCTTCGGGATGGTGATTGCAGCGACGCTTGGCTCAGTCCTTGGCGCTGTCACCCTCTATTACCTGGGCCATCTCCTGAATCGCGACCGTCTGGTCGAGATTGTCACGAAGTATGGATCCGTCCTCCGGGTGAAGGTCAGCGACATCGACAAGGCAGAGAGCTGGTTCATCCGATACGGAAACCGGACGGTCTTCTTCTGCAGGATGGTCCCGATCCTTCGAAGCCTCATCTCCATTCCGGCAGGAATGGCGGAGATGAAGTTCCAGCTATTCCTCTTCTACACGACTCTCGGAACGCTCATCTGGAACGTCATCCTGGTCTCTGCGGGAGCCCTCCTTGGCGAGAACTGGGAAAGGGTCCTGGAGTTCATGGATGTCTACTCCAGCGTGGCTTACACCGCCATCATCCTTGGCGGATTGGGATTCCTCCTCATGCTGTACCTGAGGAAGCGGAAGCCCCGAAACAATTCGTAGCCTGAAACCTAAAAAGATCCGGCGGTCCCTTCAGGGGACTGTCCGGATCTTTCCTGCTCCATGGAATCCCTTATCCAGGAACTCGTTCCTCTGAACGGGTCCTTTTTTAAGGAACGGTGTCATACGCCGTTGTTGTGACGGGTTCTTCCGAGGCAATCCCGTTCGCCACCAGGAGGTCCAGCAGATATGCCACCATCATGAACATCCGCTTCAGGTACTCCACATCGGTGACGATCCCTTTATGGGAATAGATCACCTCATGGATGTCATCATGGTACGTCTTCCTCCATACGCCGCCCCGGCCGCTTACAAAGAAGGTGGCCTCTCCCATGGTCTGGATGAAACCCCTCAGTTTCTCATCGCGGAGGATCAGGCGGACCAGCCGCTCATCCTCTCCCTTCACCACGAACTTGTCATCGAATTCCGGAATCCCGATAAGGATATCCTGTGCCCCGAGGTACTCGAAAGCCTGGCTCACAGGCGTCTGCATGGAAATCCCGAAATTGAAATCCGTCTTCTTCACAAAACCTGCCGCAATCCTGGTGTAGGAGCGCTGGGCCTGACCGCGCCGCTCACTCACCGTGTCCATCTCGATGTCCCAGTCCCGGTGCCGCAGATGCACCTGATACATCTTCACCAGACCGCCCTCATCATAGTCTCCACCGATTTCCTCGGCAAGACGTCGCCATTCCGTCTTGCGGTTATCTCCGAAGACGTCCCTGAACCTTTTCATGAATCCCTCCCGGGTATCCATCTTCCCACCTCCATTTGCGGGGCTGTTTCCCTCTGACGCGGTTCACGCAATTTTGATAATTCTTCCGGGTTTAGGTATAATACAGAGGAAGAATCCGAAAGGAAGTCTACCAAACCCTACAGGAGAGGACGATGAAGATTTATATCGATGCAGACGGCTGTCCCGTCGTGAAGCTCACAATCGACCTGGCGAAGAAGAACGGCCTCCCGGCAGTCGTGGTGAAGAACTACGCCCATGTCGTCGACAGCGATTATGCTGAGGTCGTCACCGTGGATATCTCGAGGGATTCCGCCGATTACTATATCGCGAACCGGCTCCATCCGGGCGATATCCTTGTGACCCAGGACTACGGCCTCGCTGCCATGGCCCTTTCAAAGAAGGCCAGCATCCTGAACCAGAACGGTCTCATCATCACCGACACCAATATCATGGGCCTCCTCGACAGAAGGCATGTCAACCAGAAGATGAGGAAGGAGAAACGGATCTATACCAAGATCCCGAAGCGGACCAGGGAGGACGATGACCGGTACATCGAGGCGCTCAGCCACCTTATCAGAAGAGGAAAGGACAATCTTTGATTAAAAGAGATTGTCCTTTTACCTTTCCAGTTTCCTGCTGCCCGTCATCCTGTCCAGCTGGAAACTGCCTATTCCGCTTAGATTTCGCAGCCCAGGTTGATATCCACCCTGAACTTGGAATCTCCGAGGAAGCGTCTGAAGACATCCTCGAAGCTCTGCCTGATCTTCTCATCACGTGACATGGGAATCATCCCGTCGCCCCTGAAGATTCCGGTGATCCGGGTCTCCTTGACCTCCGAGACGAACTGCCCCTTGAATTTCGGGTACTCGAGGACAATCTTCTCGATTTCGAGCTGAACCTGGGCCAGCAGGAAATCATTGACGAGATTCGCCCGCAGCCCTTCACCTTCCCTGCCAATCATGGCCAGGTATTTGTTGTAAGCCGCCCTGAACGCATCGTTCAGGGGAAGCTCGAACGTATAATTTATCTTTACCACATTTTCCATGTCGCACCTCTTTTTTGTATTGAAGCGTCTCCCTGCCTACCCTATCACCCAGATGAAGGGGCTATGGAATCATCTTCCAGACCACCTGTCTCCATACACCTGCGTTTTGGGGTACAGGCTTCTTCAGCCTATTTTATCATCCAAATGATAACTCCGCGTAACATCGGTTTGAATAAACCTTTAAGTTTGACTGGCGCGCAATTCTTCACCGTTTTCTTGCTATACTGTTGGTATAGCCATCTGCCCGATGCGGCAGGTCACAGTTCCAAGTGGAACAGAGAGAAAATCATTTTGAGGAGAGGATACTATGGTAAGATTTGGAATCATCGGCACGGGATTCATCACGGATGCCTTCATTAAAGGTGCGATGCACGCAGAGGGTTTCCGCGTCAGCGCGGTCTACTCCAGGGACCTGGAGAAGGCAAGGGAATTTGGCGCGAAATACGGGGATGACCTCACCTATTTCGATGACCTCGATGCCTTCGCGGCCTCAGACGATTTCGACGCCGCCTATATCGCGAGCCCCAACGCCCTCCACGGCCCTCAGTCGAAGCTCATGCTGGAGAACGGGAAGCATGTCCTCTGTGAGAAGGCCGCGGCATCCAATGCTAGGGAGCTTGGCGAAGTCATCGCCCTGGCCAGGGACAAGGGTCTCGTCTACATGGAGGCCATGCGTTCCCTCACCTATCCCACCTTCACCAAACTCCAGGAGATCCTCCCAAGGATCGGACAGGTACGGAAATACATCGGGAACTACTGCCAGTACTCCTCGAGATACGACAGGCACAAGAACGGGGAAAAGGTGAACACCTTCCAGAAAAAGTTCTCCAACGGCTCCCTCATGGATATCGGGATCTACGGTGTCTATCCCGCGGTTTTCCTCTTCGGCGTCCCGGAAAAAATCCTGGCCAGCGGCCTCCTCCTGACGAATGGCGGAGTGGATGGCACAGGCTCCATCCTCATGTCCTATCCCGACAAGGAGGCGATCATCCTCCACTCCAAGATCAGCGACTCGAGGATGCCCTCCGAGATCCAGGGGGAACTGGGCTCCATCCTGATCGACAAGATCGGGAATCCGGAAAAGCTCACCCTGATCCTTCGCGACGGGACGACCGAGGAGATCGTTCCGGAGCAGCTGGCGGACAACATGTACTATGAGGCGCAGGAGTTCATCTCGGTCATTGAAAGCGGCCGGACAGAATCCACGATCAACACCCACGCCCTCGCCATGGATGTCCATACCATCCTCGATGAGGCAAGGAGGCAGATGGGGCTTTCCTTCCCTGCGGATGAGCTCTGATTCCCTCCAGATATCTTTCATATTCATGAGGTTTTCCTCAGGTAAAACCAGGGATTTCAGGAGTCCCCACGCATCGCGAAGGGGGCTTTTTCCCCTGTGTCCGCAGACAGGGACCCGCATTTCCTCGCTTGACCGGGTGAGCCTGAAAAGGGGCTTAAGAAACCTCTCCATCCGTCCCCTCCTTGTGGAATTCTTTTGCTTTTCTAAGGCTTTCAAGCGATAATGAAATTAAAATAAAACAAGTTCGGAGTATAAGATGAAAGAGAAAATCGTAAAGCCAGTCTATCAGAAAATCGCGATCGACATCGCAACCAGGATTGCAGACGGGGAGTTCCTCGTTGGCGAGAAGATCCATGGGCGGTCAACCCTCGCAGGTAAATATAACGTGTCTCCGGAGACCATCCGTAGGGCGGTCTTCCTCCTTCAGGACACCAGGATTGTGTCCGTAAGCCAGGGAAGCGGAATCATCGTGGAATCCATAGAGAAGGCCCGGGATTTCATCAGCAGGTTCCAGAATGTCGACTCCATCTCCGCACTCCGTGAAGATTTTTCCAGGATCCTCCGGGAGAAGGAGCAGCTCGACCTTGAGCTCCAGAAATCCTTCGAGACCCTGCTTGACTATACCGTGAGATTCAAGCCCTCCAACCCCTTCACGCCGGTGGAGTTCACCATTCCCTCCGAGTCAAACCTTGTTGGAAAGACCGTTGGGGAAACCCACTTCTGGCAGCATACCGGGGCCACCGTCGTCGCCGTCCGGCGACATGACGAGGTCATCCTATCCCCAGGTCCCTACATCACGTTCAACCCACAGGATGTCTTCATCATCATCGGGGACGAGGATGCCTATGCCAGGGTGAAGCGTTTCATCCTCGAGGAGCGTTGAAACGTTTCCAAAGAAAGAACGATGTTCATGATTCAATTTATCTGGAACAGTCCCTGTTCCCTGCCCAGCCTCCCTTCGGGGAGGTTTTTCATTTCCCTCCTCTTCCCTTTTGAATGTAAATGATTTGTAAATCTAACAACTTTGTGTTATCATATAGGTTGTTACTTTAAGGGGGTAATTTATGATTAGATTTGAAAACGTCTCGAAATCGTTCAAGGACTGTAAAGTCCTCAGCAAAATCAATTTCGAGATCAATGAAGGTGAACTTTGTGTCCTGAT
>DATISI010000079.1:0-5204 GCA_035581745.1 Clostridiaceae bacterium | reverse complement strand
GAAGGCCATGGAGCAGGCAGGCGTCGTTCCCATCATCAAGCCCATCCGTGGAGGCACAGACGTAGCACAGCTCTCCTATATGGGGCTGCCGTGCCCGAACATCTTCACCGGTGGCGAGAACTACCATGGAAAGTTCGAGTTCATCTCGATCCCTGCCATGAAGAAGTCCGTAGAGGTGATCGTGAACCTCGTGAAGATTTATGCTTCGGAGCAGGCGGAATAGACCTGGAAAATTCAAAGGATCTGGAACATCTGCAGAAGGTGTCCGGGTCCTTTTTCGTAGAGGAAAGCAGCGTTACCTCCCCACTACTTTTTGACGTCAAATAATGCTATCATAAGGAATGACAGGAACGTTCCGTGCAGGAGAATCGAGGACGCACGGTGTCCTCACGGGCTTCACATCGGAATCAGGGTCCTTGAAAAAGAGGTAGAAAAGTGGAAAAAGCAAACCATTCAAGACAGGGGACAAAAGGGATAGCGGTAAGGCTGGCTGTGATCTTCGCGATGATTGTCGTCACGACAATCGCCGCGTATCTGATCCAGTACATCGGGTTCACGGAAGTGAACATCGTTGTGATCTACATCCTTTCCGTCCTCATCACGTCCTACTATACAAAAGACTATGTCTATGGGGTCATCGCATCGGTTCTGTCCATGCTGGCCTTCAATTTCTTCTTCACGGAGCACCTGCATACGCTCCAGGTGGAGGATCCCGCGTATATCTTCACCTTCATGGTCATGCTCCTCTCCTCCGTGTTCACCAGTGCCCTGACAAGCAGCCTGATCCGTAACCGGGAGCTTGCGGGCGACAGGGAGGAGAAGGCCCATATCCTGTACCAGATCGCAAGTGCTCTGGCGAAGACCAGCGAGGTCGAGAATGTGGCCGTGGTGTCGGTGAAATACCTCGCGAACCTTTTCGAATGTCCTGTCTCCTGTATCCTGATCGGGATGGAGGACAGGATAGCCCGGAAGGTCACCGCGGGGAAAAGGGAGGATGGAATCGTCTATGCGGACCTCAGCCTGAGGGAAGTCCCCTCAGAACTTGAGAAGGGCAGCTCGTTTCCCATAAAGGTCCATGACCGGACCATCGGGCACCTCCTGCTTCCCCCTGAATTCCGGGAGATGAGCGAGAACAGCAGGTTCCTGCTCGACTCCATCATCATGCAGATCTCCTTCGCCATGGAAAGGGAGCTTCTTTCGAGTGAACAGGAATCCGCAAAGGCTGAGGTGGAGCATGAACGGTTCAAGAGCAACCTGCTCCGTGCGATCTCCCATGACCTCAGGACACCGCTCACCAGGATCACCGGAGCGTCGGAGATGCTCCAGCGGACCCTGAAGGAAGAGGAAAGCCTGGGCCTCGCCCGGGGGATCTACGAGGATTCCAGCTGGCTCACAAGGCTTGTGGAGAATATCCTGAACCTGACGAAGATACAGGAAGGCAAGCTGTCGCTGAACATCCGCACCGAAGCCGTCGAGGAGATCCTTGCAGAGGCTGTACATCGGGCGTTCAAGTATTATCCTGCATATCGGGTGAACACAAGGATTCCTCAAGATGTGGTCTTCCTGCCGATGGATGGGAAGCTGATTGTCCAGGTGCTGATCAATCTCATCATGAACTCCATCGAGCACACGACGCCTGCCCATACGATCCGGGTCACCGTGCGGGAGGAAGAGGACAGGGTCTGGTTCGAGGTCTATAACAACGGGGCGAGCATCGATGAGGCGGACCTTCCGGGGATCTTCGAGATGTTCCATGTCACGACCACAACCCGGACCGATTCGAAAAGGGGGATAGGCCTTGGGCTTGCCATATGCAGGACCATCGTAAACCTCCATCGGGGAGAGATCTTTGCAGAAAATAATCCGGAAGGCGGAACGACATTCAAGTTCTACCTGCCTTCCAGGGAGGCGGTATAATATGAGCTTGTTATTCCTGATTGTCGAGGACGACAAGCAGATCAGGAACTTCATCAGTTTCTCCCTGAAATCCCAGGACTATTCTTGTGTGGAAGCATCAACGGGAAAAGAAGCGCTGGAAATCATCGAGACCCAGAGTATCTCCGCAATCATCCTGGACCTGGGGCTTCCTGATATGGACGGGATGGATGTCATCAGGGAGGTCCGTAAGTTCTCCAATGTCCCCATCATCGTCGTATCCGCGAGGGACCAGGATAGGGAAAAGGTGGAGGCGCTGGATGCCGGGGCCGACGACTACCTGACCAAACCCTTCGGGATCACCGAGTTCCTTGCACGGATCCGAGTGGTGTTCCGTCATGCGGGAAACGTGAGGGATATTGTGCAGAGCACCTATGCGCTGGATGGGCTGGAGATCGATTTCGAGAAGCACAAGGTCACGCTGGATGGCAGCGTCATCCACTTCACGGCCATGGAATACAACGTCCTGACGCTTCTCGTGCGGAATGCGGGGAAGGTGCTCACCTATAAGTATATCCTCAAGGAAATCTGGGGATCCTATATCGAGAGCGACATGCAGACCCTGCGCGTGTTCATGGCGAATATCCGAAGGAAGATCGAGAAGCATCCGGCGGAGCCGCGATACATCATCACGGAAGTCGGGATCGGCTACCGGTTCGCCGATGAATAGCAGGAGACTCCCGCACATTTTCCGCTGGGAATTTGAAAATCCTGATGCAAATGAAAAACCCTTCCTGAGACCCTGCGGTCTTTGGGAAGGGTTTTTTCAATGCCCCTGCAAGCAGCAGGAATATCGATTCATGTGGGGTGAAGAGGGATAAGGAAGACCAGGGTCCTAGCGGCTTTCATTCTCTCCTGTTTCCAAGGTATGAAAGGGTCAGATTCCCTCGGTCTGTCCGCGACGCCACAGGAAGAAGCCGGCAAAGGTGAGTGCAGAGAGGGAAAGGACCGCTGCTGCCATGACTTTGAAGGAGGACACCACCTCGGGAACCGCGAATCCCTTTTCGCTGACCATGAGGCTGATGCTGTGGAAATCGGCTTCTCCCCCATGCTCGGGATCGGCACGGTTGAAGGTGCCCTGGACGGTCAGGATATCTCCTTTGTTCTTGTAGTTTCCGAAAGCGGTGACGCGGGTGGCTTCTTTTGCGGTCATCCAGACACCGATGGCGTTGGTTCCATCATGGATGTTGATCCAGGCGTTTTCGCCGCGGACGAGGACCTCGCCGATCGCTTCACCACGGATGGTGACCTGCTGCCCGTCATACGACCGGGCATCCTCGATGAGGCTGTTGATGTCCGTGATTTCCGCAGCGAGGACGTTCAGGGAGAAGGCGGTCATCGCAACAAGGCTGAAAAAGATGATTTTATAGAATTTAAGGGCTGTAAACATACTTTTTTGATTCCTCCAATGAGATATCCGATCAGGGCAAACACGGAAAGGAATTCAAGCCTTCCGAGATACATGGCGACGATATAATAGATCTTCATGGCGGTGGGCATGGCAGGTGAGGTGATTCCGATGGACAGACCCACGTTGCCCGTGATGGACGCGGATTCGAAGGCTGCACTTGCCAGGGGATAGCCGTAGTAGACAGCGAGCATGGTCCCGATCGCGAAGAGCAGGGTATAGCAGAGGATGATGATGGATGAGGCTTTCACGAAGCTGTCCTCAAGGATCTGGTCCTTGATATGGTGGAACTTGTAGACTTTCATGCTGCGTTCCGAGGAAAGGAGCTTCCGGACATCCATGATGAGTCCCTTGAAGACGACGCCAACCCTCAGTCCCTTGAACCCGCCAGCTGTCGAGCAGGCGGACCCTCCGATCAGCATGACCAAAACCATGATGAGGATTCCGAAGTCTCCCCATTCCAGGGCGAACTGTCTCGCGTAGATGGAGCCGAAGCCTGTCGTGGTATGCGCGGAAAGGATATTGAAGACGATGCGCCTGAAGCCGGATACGGCATCAGGATAGACACTGAGCCTGGCAAGACCTGCGAGCGCGAGCACGATGGCGAGGAAGGACGTGATGAAGAAGCTCTGGGTCTCGATGTTCCGGACGATCTCTTTCCGTTTTCCCTGCCAGATGGCATAGTGGAGGCCGAAATTGAGGGAACCGAGGATGAAGATCGCCATGGACACCGTCTCATAGGAGAGGCTGTGGTAGTACATGATGTTCTGGGAATTCGGCGCGAAGCCCCCGGTGCTCCAGGCGGACTGGAAAATGTAGAGTCCGTGGAGGAATGCGGATACCGGCTTCAGGCCGATCAGCATCCCGTTGATCCAGAGGGCGAAGGTGCCAATGGCCATATAGACCAGGCTGATCTTCCAGATGGTTCGGGCAGTCCCTTTGACATTGGGCAGCAGCTCGATGTCCTTGCCTTCGCCGACATAGAACTTGTAGGCTCCACCGGTTTCCCGAACAAGGAAAGTGAGGGCGAGGACGACCATGCCCTGGCCGCCGATGAAGGTCACGATGTGCCTCCACATGTTGAGTCCTACGGAAATATGGTCGATGTCCTGGAGGAGGACCATTCCTGTCGTGGTGAAGCCGCTCATGACATCGAAGCTGGCATCCAGGAAGGAAAGGGTGTGGCCGCTCAGGTAATAGGGAATCGCCGACAGGAACATCAGGATGATCCAGGACAGGGAAGCCACGATGAACCCGTGTTTCCACTGGACATTGGCCCTGGTCTCCTTCGTGCGCCTGCCCGCGACGACCATCGACAGCCCGATGAGGACGGAAATGGCGATGCTGATCAAAAAGTCCAGCGCCGGGTTCCATTCCGTGAACATCAGGGAGAAAAGCAGGGGGATGGCCATGAGGGAGGCGATGCAGAGGATCATGATCCCGGTATAGTAACTGATGATTTCAGGGCTTGAGGCACTTTTCATTGTACGGTCCAAATTCCTCACCTCACCAGCACCACGGTAATCGCGATCAGGAAGAAGATGTAGCAGGACACTGCGAACACTTCGGACAGCATCCCGATTTTTTCATCATGTTTATTTTCCATTCCTCATCCCTCCGATGCGGTTTTTCCTCGCGAGTGCGGACAGTACGGGGAGATTCGAGATGACGAGCACCTTGTCTCCACTCTCCAGAACGGTGTCTCCCTTGGGATAGATGACGTTATCTGCGCGCAGCACGGACGTGAAGATGCATTCCTCTGGCAGGACCAGGTCTTTCACCATCCGGTCGCACCATGGGCTTTCCTTCGTGATGATAATCTCTGCGAGGACCATGGATCCGCGCTCAAGGGTATGCACAA
>DATISI010000078.1:0-2319 GCA_035581745.1 Clostridiaceae bacterium | reverse complement strand
CTTCTACCTGGTCTCTGGAAGTCCTCCACGCTGATGAGGTCTGTCTACACGATCTCCTTCACGTGATGATTCTCCAGATCCGCTCTTCTCTTGTCCACGATAGGAAGCTGTGCCCTGACCCGGTCAACCATCGACAGGTCGATCTCCACGACCTTCACGTCCTCATCGAAACCCAGCTGTTCCACGACATCACCCCAGGGAGACGTCACGATGGAATGTCCATAGGCATGATAGGTGAGGGCCATGTTCCTTGCGGGTCCGACGCCGACCATGAACATCTCATTGTCCAGGGCTCTTGCCCGGAAGGTGAGCTCCCAGTGTGCCGGACCGGTCGACATGTTGAATGCTGCCGGAACAATGCAGAGGACCGCACCGTCAGCTTCCATCTTCTGCCACTCCTCGGAGAACCGGATGTCGAAGCATATGCCGAGTCCGAACTTTCCGAATTCCGTGTCGAACACACCAAAGCTGTCCCCGGCGTCAAAGGTATCGGATTCCATGAAGTGCATCCCACCTTCGATATGGACATCGAAAAGGTGCACCTTGCTGTGTTCATGGATCTCATTCCCGTTCCGGTCAAAGACATAGCTCGTATTGTATAGTTTCCCCCCTGAAGTTATCGGCACGGAGCCTCCAACCAGGTAAATCTTATTCTCTTTGGCCATCCGGGAAAGCCGCTCATAGGTCTCTCCATGTTTATCTTCAGAGAAGTCCCGGAAATAGGCACTGTCATAAGGACAGTTGAACATCTCCGGAAGCACGATGAGGTCCGCACCCTGTCCCGCAGCTTCCAGGACGAAAGCCTCGGCTTTCGTCAGGTTCCTCTCCTTGTTGTCTGTGACAAGCATCTGTATCAGTCCAATTTTCATGGCATCCTCCTGCAGGCATCCTGTGCCTATTATTGATTCTTCGTCGATTTCCTGGCGATGTACAGTGATGGTCTCTATTTCCTGCCTGAATCCCCAATCGAGGCGATGAAGGATTTCAGGTCTTCCACAAACTTCGCCTCTTCTTCGATATGCGGTCCATGACCGGATTTCTCATAGACAGATTCGACGAAGACTCCGCCATTATCCCTATATTTCTCTAACAGGTGCCGGGTCTGTGAGACCATGGTATGTGGTGGGAAGGCTTCTTCGCCTGGCCATCCAGGAACATAGCCGAGTTTTCCGAGGTAGCCGATATCGAGATAGCAGGTATCTGACACGATGGCGTCGAAGGCACCGCGATACCAGATGACGGGCGGCTTCACAGGAAGTTCAGCGAGACCGCTGAGGTTGACGTATTTCGGACTCATGGCATTCCCGATTCCGCGGGTGCCTGGTCCGACATTCGGCCATTCCGGAACGGCGACAAAATCCCCAGGATAGAAATCCTCTCCGATCCCCATGAGGAACATGCTGTCCAGGTAAGTTTCCTCCCATTCCGGGCTGATTTCATAACCCGGGGCGAAGTAGGACTTCAGGACGCTGGGTGCTGCCGTCGGAAGGGCCTTGTCCCTGACCTTATTCTGCAGGTTAGCGACAAAATCACGATTGACCGTTCCGCCACCGCTTCCGGAGAAATTCGCGTTGTTCGGCGTTCCGTCCAGGTCCTTGGTTCCTGAATAGCCAAAGGGAGAGAGGGGGTTGATCAGGCCGATGCTTCGGACGTCCTCGGGATAATCGAGGGCATACTGCATGACCACGCCTCCACCCATGGACCATCCGACCAGATGTGGTCTTTCCAGCCCAAGGGTCTGGAAGAAGGCTCTCAGGTCTTCAGACCATACACGCAGACCGCTTGTCGCGTCGATAGGAAGCTTCTCCGTGTAGCCATATCCCCTGAGGTCAGGCGCGATGATGTGGAAATCATTCTCCAGGGCTTTCATCGTGCTGAGGTAGAACAGGTTGGAGGAGGTGTTCCCGTGTACCAGGACCAGAGGGTCCTTTGAAGGGTCTCCGGCTTCCAGATAGGACACCGTGAGTCTTGGGGTCTTCACTTCTTTTTTTTCGAATAAGGGAATCATATTACCACTCCTTTACTGAAGCATATACTTCATGATAGAGCAGGTTCCAAGGTTTGTAAACATTTCCAGAAGAAGATCGAGCCTGTGAGGAGCACAGGCAGTTATGTTATGATGAAGAGGATAAGGACGGGTACTCCATGAAAAAAAAGAGGAGGACCGGTATCCGAGAATGAAGGAGTGGGCGCCATGAGTATCAGGGAAGAGGTACAGAAACAGGAAGGCTACATCGTCTCCATGCGGAGACATTTCCATAGACATCCCGAGGCAAGCCTTAAAGAATTCGAGACCGCGCTTCGGATCGAGAAGGAACT
>DATISI010000077.1:0-4467 GCA_035581745.1 Clostridiaceae bacterium | reverse complement strand
ACGCTTCCGGAAGCGAAGCGCGCGATGCGGTACATCACCCTTTTTGTCGACCGTCATCTATGTAGCAAGTCTCCGGGTGGGTGCTGATTCCAATAAGATGATATCCTGAGAAAGTCTGAAAAACAAAATCCAGCCTGCGGTTCAATCCATTGAAGGAGAGAGCCGCAGGCTGGATTTTACGTTTGTAGAAGTCCATCTGAATGGGCAGCCTTTTCTAGTGGTCAGGATCGTAGAAGTCAGAGTCCTTGCCTCTGGTCAGGATGATAGGTTTCTCGTTCGTCACGACAATCGTGTGCTCGAACTGGATGACCTGGTGGTTATGTTCCGTCTTCAGCGTCCATCCGTCAGGATACTCCTCGACGTATTCATCACCCTCCGAGAGGAAAGTCTCGAGTGCAAGGACGTGGCCCTTCTTCAGGAGGATCGACCCACGCTTCTCGTTATAGTTGAAGATGTTCTCGGGGTCCTCGTGGAGGCTCCTGCCCACACCATGGCCCGTAAGGTTCTTGATGACATGGAAACCGCTCTCTCTCGCTTCACTGCTGACGGCCTTCCCCAGGTTGTTGCTCATGGTTCCGGCAACTGCCTTGTCTATCGCCTTGTACAGGGCACGTTTCGAAGCGTCATGCAGCTTCCGGACCTTGTCCTGCACCGGAGGAATGAGCATGGTCATTCCGGTATCGGCATAATAACCGTTCTTTGAGGCGGAGACATCGATATTGACACAGTCTCCCGGCTTAAGCTCGTAGTCGGATGGGATTCCGTGTGCGACAACATCATTGATGCTGATGCAGGTCACACCGGGAAAGTCATATTCATGGATAGGCGCTGAGACAGCACCATTATCTTCAAGGACCCTTTTTCCGATGGCATCAAGTTCGAGGGTGGTGACGCCAACCCTGACAGCCTTTGCCATCTCATCCCGAGCGATTGCGACAATCTGTCCGATCTCTTTCAGCGCTTCCAAGTCTTTTTCGTTCTCTATGATCACATGTATCAGCCCCTTTAGTCCATTATAGCCCTTTTATCCATTATAGCCCCTTTCCACATCTTATTGTCACTCCCTGTCTTGAAATCCTGTATAAATCAGACCTCTAGGGGAGAAGAAAGGGCAAGGGGGCACGGAGAGGGGATGTTTTTCTAGAGATAGGACGGGGAAAAGAGAAAAATTGCAGGAAAATCATAAATCAAATATTCAAATGATAGAAAATACTCTGAAAATTTGGTATGCTTAGAAGGTAAGTTAAAGGTTTTCATTAGAAAAACTTTAAGGCTCGACTTAATAAGGAGGAATCGATATGCACATCAAAGAGTACAGTATCAAGAATCTAAGAAATGTCGGAATAATCGGCCACAGTGGCTCTGGAAAGACAACATTGTCGGAAGCTCTTCTTTACTATACCAATTCCATTGACAGGATGGGTAGGGTTGAGGATGGAACAACAACTTCGGACTTCGATCCAGAAGAGAAGAAGAGACAGATTTCACTCCAGGCTTCTGTGGCTCCTTTTGCTTACCAGGAAACAAAGATCAATCTCGTGGATATCCCGGGATATTTCGATTTCGTCGGAGAATCCATACAGGGAATGAGAGCGGTGGACGTTGCGATGATCGTCGTATCGGCCGCATCAGGAATAGAAGTAGGAACAGACAAGGCATGGGCATACTGCAACAAGATCAGTCTGCCAAGGACTTTCTTCATCAACAAGCTGGACAGGGAGAATTCGGATTTTGACAAGGTGTTCAATGCCTTGAAGGAGAAATATGGAATGTCCGTCATCCCCATACAGTATCCCATGGGAAGCGAGGACAAATTCCACGGAGTCATCAATATCATCTCCAATCGTGCCAGGATCTACAATCCACAGACCCATGAAATGAAAGAAGAGCCCGTGCCGGCAGAACTTGCCGACAAGGTGGCAGAACTTAAGGATATGATTATCGAATCTGTCGCGCAGACGGATGAGGTATTACTCGATAAATACTTCAATGGTGAAGAACTCACGGAAGAAGAAATCTACAACGCCCTGATCAAGGGCTGTGCAAGTGGTGACATCGCCCCTGTGATGTGCGGAAGCGCATCCAAGGTCATCGGCATGAACACCCTGCTTGAAGACATCCTGGAGTGCTTCCCGACGCCGGAATACGCCATCCCACAGAAGGCCGAGGACCTGAACACCAATGAGGAGATCTTCGTGAACCTCACAGAGGACAAGCCATTCTCCGCCATGGTCTTCAAGACCATCGCCGATCCTTTCGTTGGAAAGATCTCCCTGTTCAGGGTGATCACTGGAAATGTGAAACCGGATGCCGTCGTGCTCAATACGCACAGCGAGAAGCAGGAGAAGCTGACAAACCTCTTCTTCATCCGTGGAAAACAGCAGTTCCCGACGACAAAGGTCATCGCAGGAGACATCGGAGCCGTGTCCAAGCTTCAGTTCACCAAGACTGGTGACACACTATGTGATCCTAAATTCAAGATCAGATATGACAAGTTCAACTTCCCGGCACCGGTCATGACCATGGCGGTCGTACCGAAGGCGAAGGGCGATGAGGAGAAAATTTCCTCCGGACTTGCAAGACTCCTGGATGAGGATCCTACCTTCAAGGTGGAACGTGATATAGAAAACGCAGAGACCCTGATTTCAGGACTCGGAGAGACCCATATCGAGATCCTGGCTTCCAAGCTGAAGAACAAGTTCGGCGCGGACGTCAATCTTGAAATCCCGAAGGTCGCTTATAGGGAAACCATAAAGAAAATGGCGGACGTGCAGGGAAAACACAAGAAGCAGTCAGGCGGCCACGGACAATACGGTGACGTCGTCATCAAGTTCGAGCCGAGGACAGATGGAGAGAATGACCTCCAGTTCGTCGACGCCGTAGTCGGTGGTGTCGTTCCAAGGAACTACATTCCGGCCGTTGAGAAAGGTCTCAGAGAGTCCATCAAGGAAGGCGTGCTGGCAGGATTCCCGGTCATCAAGCTGAAGGCTACCCTTCATGAAGGTTCCTTCCATCCTGTAGATTCTTCTGAAATGGCATTCAAAGTCGCAGCCAACCTTGCCTTCAAGAAGGGCATGGAATTGGCTAACCCCATCCTCCTTGAGCCAATCATGAAGATCTTTGTGACCATACCTGATGAGTACATGGGAGACATCATCGGCGATATCAACAAGAAGAGGGGCAGAGTCCTCGGAATGGAGCCGAATGACGGAGAACAGATGGTCATGGCGGAAGTCCCACAGGGCGAGCTGTTCAAGTATGCGACTGACCTCAGGTCCATGACCCAGGCCAGAGGCGACTTCAGAATGGAATTCGCAAGATATGAGGAAGTTCCACCGAATGAAGTTACAAAAATCATCGAGAAAGCCAAGGCCTATAGGGCATCAAAAGAGTAAGACGCACCGGCGGGGACTTGAGGGTCCCCGCCTTTTTGCACAGAATCCGGGAAGCGGCAGCAGGGCGTTCCGTATACCCGATCCGGTATGATATAATCATAGGGAAATACTATGCTGAAACAAGTCTGTTGGTATGATTCATAGGCATGGAATAGAAAATATAGCGATAAGGAGTTGAAGAAGGGTTTTCCGCTCAGGAAGAACCAGAGCGGATGGGGACCCGGTTATTATGAAGAATTACATTATCGGTATTGACCTTGGTGGAACGAAAATCACCACCGCCATCAGCGACCTGACAGGACAGATCATCGAGAAGACCACACTGGCCACAGGGGCTTCCCTGGGTGAGGAAGTGGTCCTCGCAAGGATCATCGACTCCGTCTCCATGGTCCTTGAGGCATCACAGATCAGGGAAGAGGATGTCAGGGCAATCGGAATCGGATCCCCGGGACCGCTTGATGCGAAGCTGGGCAAGATCCTCACCACCCCGAACCTCCCCTTCAAGAATTATGACCTCGTCTCTCCGATCCGGAAGCGGTTCGGGATTCCGGTTTTCCTCGACAACGACGCGAATGTCGCGGCGCTTGGAGAATATACCTTCGGGGCCGGAAAAGGGACGCAGAACCTGGTCTACATGACGGTCTCGACAGGCGTGGGCGGAGGTGCGGTGCTGAATGGAAGACCGTACCGTGGGAACACGAGCAATGCCCTGGAAATCGGCCATATGACCATAGAGCCTTCCAGCAAATACCAGTGCAACTGTGGGAATTTTGGCGATGTGGAAGCCCTGTGCTCAGGAACCGCCATCGCGAAAAGGGCTACGGAAGCTGTCCAGGAAGGAAGGGAGACAAAGCTCAAAGAGCACGACATCATCACGAGCTATGAGGTCTACCAGGCGTATCTCGAGGGAGACAAAGTTGCCGTGGAGATCCTTGAAAGTGCGCTCGAGTATCTTGGGATCGCGGTAGCGAACCTGATCCTTGCCTTCGATCCTGAAATCATCGTCATTGGCGGAGGCGTCTCCAAGATGGGGAAGGTCTTCTTCGACAAGATCGAGGAGAGCGCAAGAAAG
>DATISI010000076.1:0-3609 GCA_035581745.1 Clostridiaceae bacterium | reverse complement strand
GGGGTGTCTTCTGTCTGTCATTCCACCATCATTCATGATGGGCTTGTCTTCTGCAGGCCGGATGTCCGGCTATCGTCTCTCTCGTTCCTGAGGCCCTTTAGGAAACCGGCAGGACCGGAAGCATGACTCTTTCCATGCCGTGTTTCAGGACAAAGAACTCGTTCTCCAGTGCGTTGATCCTTCTCTCGATCGTGTCTCTCGCTGAGGGTTTGCTTGTCACGCTAAACTCATGAGACAGGATGGTCAGTTCATCGCTAATGGATAACATCCTTTTCATCGCATCGTATCCGTTCACTATTTCATCTCTCCTTCTCTTCATGAAATCTTTCTATCAATAAGCAGACTGCATGGCACTGGTGTCATTCTCGTTTGTCCCGTATCAATAAATTATAATTCCAGTTGTTTTATTTGCACACCTGCATGATATCGTCTGTGGGAAGAAAAGGCAAGGACATGGAAGAAAGTTTATGAGTCTAGCTCCTGTAAGCCTTTCAACCGGAAAGCCTGCTAAAAGAAAAGGGATTCATTTGCAAGTTTGATTATCGTTTCATGAAAACAAATCATCATAACGATAACAAACGATAACAGCAAAGGTCGATAATCGTGAACAGGACCCAAGATCCCGGGTGGTCAGGCAGCCCCATCAGGATTTCTCGAGAAGAGAACCCACGCCTCGTTTTTTCGTCTTTCCCCTCAATTCTCGATATTCTTCGGGTTGTAGCTGCGGAGTGTCCGAAGCATCTCTTCGTTCGGTTTCAGCCGGTATTCCTGACCTTTATGGATCAGCGCATACTCCCTTCCCGCACTTCCTTTCGGATACATCCTTTTCACCGTCCTGTTCTCCTGCATCCTCCGGTATCGCTCGGATTCCACGGGTGCGAGGAGCTCGATGTCCCGGACGGGGAGGCTTAAAGCCCTGCTCCGCTTCCTCTGCTCCTGGATGATGTCGACATCGAGTTCCCCGTTGGTCACCGCATATTCGAATTCCGTATAGAACCGCTTCTTATAGATGAAGAAGATGACGGAGACCATAAGGAATATGAGTCCCAGGGTGAAATCGGCCCCTCCGAGATACAGGACCGCGAGCGTGAAGAACACGACCATCAGCGCGTGCATGAGCCTGTAAATCTTCTTGTCCTCCAGGACGAGAAGCTGTTCCTTGAAGATATCCATGACATACGGGCTGCCCTCCATATCATGCAGGGTGTTCGAGCCCTTCCCTCCTTCCCTGGCCTCATGATCCGGCTTCCCTTTCCTGATTCCAGGTACACCTCTTCACAAGTCCTTGAATATACCCTATCATGATTATATAACATCCAGACAAACCGCCTGTTAAGGTTTCGTATCCATTAATCGTATCCTTCACAGGTGTAACTGAAAAATGAGAGGAGGAGCAATTTTGGAAATAGAAGTGAAGATCCTTGATATCGACATCGACGCCGTGAGGGAGACGATGAGGAAGCTTGACGCCCCTCTGGTGAAGGACGAATACCAGAACAACCATATCTACGATTTCCCGGACAACCGCCTCCTGCACAGCAAGGGCTACGCCAGGATCCGGGTGGTGAAGGACAGGAAGTCGGGAGAGAAGACCGTCTACATGACCACCAAGCGCATGGTCTCCCAGGAGAAGTTCAAGCGCATGGAGGAGCATGAGACGAAGATTGCGTCCGAGGAGGATGGCATCGGAATCTTCGAGGCCCTTGGCCTTACACTGATGTACACCATCCGCAAATCGAGGGAGAGCTACCGCTACAAGGACTCCCTGGTCGAGATCGACATCCATGAGAAATCCTTCTGCCCCTTCCCTTTCATGGAAGTCGAGAGCCCGAGCGAGGAGGAGCTGGAGGAAGTGGTGGGCCTTCTGGGCTACACCCTGGGTGACACCACCTCCAAGACCATCTTCGAGATCCTGCGGGAGCGGGGCCTGACGGACCGGGACAATTTCGGCCTGTAGTGTTGACGAACCTCTCCCATTCGCTTATAATTTAGAATAATATGGCTATGAACGGGAATACTAGCAGTTTTATGAACCGGACCCTCAAAGAGAGTCTCCATGTGGTGTAAGGAGACAGGGCCAGGCTGCGAACTCGCCCGGGAGCACTGGTCTGTAAAACAGGCCACGCATGGGGGCGTTAGATCCCGTCAAGTGAAGCAAGGAATTGCTTAATTAGAGTGGTACCGCGGAGCTAAGTCTTCGTCTCTTTCAGGAGACGAAGGCTTTTTTTATTTGAGGAGGAAAATCGAAATGATGGATTATGGCAACCATATCGACAAGAAATGGCAGAGGACATGGGAAGACACGGAAGTATTCAAGTTCGACATGAACGCGAAGGGCAAGAAGCTCTACGTGCTGGAGATGTTCTCCTACCCTTCCGGAAGCAACCTGCACGCCGGACACTGGTTCAACTACGGACCGACAGATTCCTGGGCAAGGATGAAGAAGATGCAGGGTTACAATGTCTTCCAGCCCATGGGCTTCGACGCCTTCGGACTGCCTGCGGAGAACTACGCGATCAAGACAGGCATCCATCCCATGGATTCCACGCTGAAGAACATCGAGACCATGGAGGCCCAGCTGAAATCCATGGGTGCCATGTTCAGCTGGGACCACGAGGTGGTCACCTGCCTTCCCGACTACTATAAGTGGAACCAGTACCTGTTCCTGAAGCTCTATGAGAACGGACTGGCCTACAGGAAGAAGGCCCCGGTCAACTGGTGTCCGAGCTGTATGACCGTCCTCGCGAACGAGCAGGTCCTCGACGGTGCCTGCGAGCGCTGCGGCACCGACGTCATCAAGAAAGACCTCACCCAGTGGTTCTTCAAGATCACCGCTTATGCGGACGAGCTCCTGGAGGACCTCGAAGGCCTCGACTGGCCTGAGAAGACCAAGTCCATGCAGCGTCACTGGATCGGAAGGTCCTATGGCTCCAGCGTGAAGTTCACCGTCAAGGACAAGGACATCGACTTCTCCGTCTTCACGACGAGAGTCGACACCCTGTTCGGCGTCACCTATGTCACCTTCGCACCGGAGAACGACCTTGTCGCTGTCCTCACAACGGAAGAACAGCGCAGCGCGGTGGAAGCGTATGTCGAAGAGGCCAAGAACCAGTCCGACATCGAAAGGCAGTCCCTGACCCGTGAGAAGACAGGCGTCTTCACCGGGTCCTATGCCATCAACCCCATCAACGGTCGCGAGATCCCGATCTGGGTCGGTGACTATGTCCTGAACACCTACGGCACAGGTATCGTCATGGCCGTTCCAGGACATGATGAGAGGGATTACGACTTCTCCATGAAGTACGAACTCCCGATCGAACGTGTCATCGCAGGAGGCGAGAACCTTCCATGGTGCGAGGATGGCGAGATGGTCAATTCAGGCGACTTCAACGGACTGTCCGGAGATGAGGCACGTGACCGTGTCACTGAGCATCTTGTCTCCATGGGCATGGGCGAGAAGAAGGTCAACTACAGGCTGAGGGACGGGCTGGTCTCCAGGCAAAGGTACTGGGGAACACCGATCCCTGTGGTCTACTGTGACAAGAGCGGAACCGTTCCAGTGAAGTAAGCATTCCTTCCTGTCGAGATCCCCTACGAGGTGGAATTCAC
>DATISI010000075.1:0-3976 GCA_035581745.1 Clostridiaceae bacterium | reverse complement strand
GGTTTCAAAAAAGAAGACCTTAAGGACTTCTGTCCGAAAGGTCTTCCCAGGATCCTATTCCATTCCAGTATCTTAGAGGGCTTTGGCGATCGCGATGGAGGCGATGTTGGAGATATTGCTCCTGACGTCCCGTTCGAAGATCTCTTCCGCATTCTCGACATAGGATTTCGAGATGTTCAGTGTCGCAGCGGTGATGAACTTCATCTGGTTCGGTGAAGCATCACGCACAAGCTCCGAAACCTCTTCCAGTGTCTTCTTGTATTTGGAGTCTGACACCAGGGTGACCAGCTCGGAAAGTGAGTTCCTGGTCTTCTCCTTGATGAGATGCTTGTCATCCGCAAGGGAGAAGGCAATGTTCAGCAACATGTAGTTCCGCTCTGTGATCAGTGTGGTGTCATTCTGCAGGCTCTCGATCGCGAACCGGAAAGCCTTGGTTACATTGTTCAGGTAGAAGGAAGTGGTCTCGCTTCCTACCGTGAAGGCAAGGAGACTCCTGAGCGTGGTCTCGAGGATGCTTGTTGGCTCCTCTTCACCGATATCCAGGAAGGATCCGTCCGCCTGCTGGTTCTTTGCAAGCACTCTGAGCAGATTGTCCCTGTCGTACCTTATGGCCTTCTTCGCTTCCTTGGCGGTAAGTCCGGTCTCCGCCATCTTCTCACGGATGTTGAAGTCGAAGCTGTAAGCCGCCTCATCCAGGAAGTATCCCTTCGCGAGGTTCTTCATGGTCTTCTCCGTCATCGCCATTGGCACCATCCTGTTCAGGCCGATACCAAGGACCGGGTCCTCGATCTTCTCGATCATGATGAAGGATGTCTCTGACGAGACGATGGAGTATTCCTTGGAGATGCTAAGGATCTCATCACGGATCTGCTCTGCTTCGTGTCCCCTGACGGTCCTTTCCCTCTCCATTAGGGATTCGATACGCTTCCTCGCCCATACCTTGTCGATGAGCTTGGAGTTCTCTTCGATTTCCAGTTTGTCCAGGTCGATGGTCATGGTGTATTCTTCTTCGTCGACCTCGCCCCGGATTGTGATCTCTCCCTCGATATAACCGTTCACCTTCGCGAAGATGGTGAATGGCTCCCTGTCGTACAGGTAGCTGATGGTTCCAGGATAGGTCCTCTCGACCTCCATTTCGCCCCAGTCGATGGACAGGACGTCCAGCTGAGGGTTATGGATCCTGTTGAACTGCCTGAGGATGATGTCGTCGATCCTTTCACCTTCATCGATGAATTCAGGTCTTCCATATCCCACGTCTGCCAGCTTGTTGATGAAGTAGCTGTTCACCTCGGTATCCATTCCGAAGGGGAAGATCCTGTTGTTGGCGATATTTGTCCTGACGTATTCGAGGATCTCGTCCTCGTTCTCCACCTTGTCGTCGGTGAACAGGAGAATCGTGCTGTCCTCTTCCTCGTCCTCCGCCTCACGGATCGCTTCTTTCAGGGCTTCGAAGACCACGGCTCCAGACTTCGTGGAAAGTTCTTCGATCCACTCCGTGGCTGCCGTCAGGTTCTCCTTGGTGTATCTGACCTTGTTGTTCGGGGAGAATTTATAGACCTCGCTGTTGAAGGCGATGATGTTGAACTTGTCTCCGCTCTCGAGGCTCCTCAGCGCGATGATGAGGGAGTTCTTCGCCTCGTCCAGCTTGAAGCCGTTCATGGACGTCGAGATGTCGAGGAGGAAGTTATAGTTCGTCGCGTATTTCTCTTTCATCTGGGGAAGTGTCGGATTCAGGCGAAGCATGAGGATCGCCTTCTCCTCCTCGTCCTCATAGTAGCTGTATCCCATTCCGGAAGCCGTAAGCGGCTTCACCTCTCGGAGGTTCAGGATGAAGTCCTTGTCGAGGGTCTGGTCATTTCCCATGACGACCTTGGACAGCGTATCGTCCTCACGTTCCACCTTGATCTTGTGGCTCGGGGACTTGATTTCCATCTTTCCAAAGGACTCGATGAGGATGCTCAGGTAGAACTCGGATTCTTCCTCTCTTCCTTCTTCATCCTCTTCCCCTCTCGTATAAACAGGCTCCACGATGGCCGGAAGCATGAGCTTCAGCGTGTTGTCCTCATAGATGAGCTGGTCCATGTACGTGATCCTGATGATGACTTTTTCATTCGGCAGGATGTTGCCGATCCTGATGGTGAAATATTCCTCTTCTGTCTGTTCGAGCGTCAGGGAATTGATTCCACCGGCGGTGGCTTCTTCCTGGATCCTCAGGACCTCATCCCTCGATTCGATGGTGGCTTTGAGGTTCCTTCCACCAAGCTCAGCCTCAAGGCCGGTCAGGATGGAGGTGGTGGGGACGGGGAAGCTGTAGGTTCCTTCGATATTCTCCCCTGTCGTGTTCCTATAATATTGCGAAATTGTATACTCGATATACTCCCCGCATATATGACCCGAAACATTCAATTTATTCATCTTCACATTGCTTGTCTTGTCCCGGCTTGTCAGTCCGTATTTCTTCATCAAAATAATCCTCCTAAAAGAGTTCATATAGATATATTATAAACGAAATTACCTGCTCTGACACGCTATATCTGAAATTATCCATCCACCCTTTGGGGCCCAAGGCGCGAAAAAGCCGGCACTGTCCATGCCGGCGAAAGCTTTATCCGAATTTGCACCAAAAAGGTGTTTTCAGAGACTACTTCAGCTATTGCCATCGTCTCCCCGTTCTTACATAAACCAAGGACCATGACATTCTATTTCATCTCTGAAACCATGTCAGTCTTTCTTCCGAAGAAAAAACCGACAACTTAATTATATTTACCGGTGATATGAAAATCAATCACAATTTCTATGGATATTGTTAATATATTATTAACACCTGAAGTCATTTGTTAAGGAATGTGTTCCCCAGCAGAATGGATTTTTCGCTGAATTCCGAAACCCTCTGATGTATCAGGGATTTCACCTTTTCCACAAGACACGGTTTCCACTTCCCGGGCAGCAAGAAAATCGTATCCTGGACAGGCATCACCTGCAGTCTGACGATACGACCCCCTTTCAGCATCCACGGATACCTGAAGCCGACTTCATCCAACCGTGCAGCCCGTCTCCTTCAACCTTTCCAATCCGTTTTTTACCCTTCAATTCCAGCCAACTGTGACCTTCCCTTTTAGCCAGGCTTCAGCATACAATTCCGATACCCCGCTCAGGAAGGGTTGATCTGTATGCTTCTAATGGTCAAAGCATGACTTCCATTTACCCAGAATGGATCCCGCTGAAAAGGACCGCCATGACTGGCGGTCCCCTGGAACTCATCCTAATCGATTTTCTTTTTCTTGTCCATGATATTGATCACATTGGACCTGTGCTCATGGTTGGAGATATGCTTCTCGCAGTATTCGAAATGTCCCACACATTTGGAGCAGAATCTGAACTGCATATCCGGATCATCCTTTTCCGTGATTCCACAGACGGTGCACTTGTGGATATGGGACGTCTTCGCCTTTGTGAAGGACTCGAGGTCCTTACGCATCTTCGTCGTCTTCATCGTCCGTTTGGATTTTCTCAGATACTCCGGACCGAAGAAGAGAAGGAAGTTCATCATGGAGATGACGATGGCAAGCCGCACCGGGAAGGAAGGCGTCGCCACGAGCTGATACAGGAGGAAGGCGACACTCACGATGGCGAGATACTTCATCTTCACCCTGAGGACGAACATGAGATAGACCATGTTGTCCGGGAAGAAGGAGGCATACGCCAGGAAAAGGGAAAGGTTGATGAACTGGATTGTGGTGAAACCGGTGATGAAACCACCGATGATCGTGAAGACCACACCAAGGAAATAATAGGTGTTGAACCTAACAGTCCCCCATACCTGCTCCAGGACATTTCCTACCCACCAGTAGAAAATCAGCGAAATCACGGTGAAGAAGGAGAAACCGCCCTGCGGTACGAAGACAAAGGTGACAAGTCTCCAGAACTGTCCCTGCAGGATCAGGTTCCTGCTGAATGCCAGCATGCTGGAAAGGCT
>DATISI010000074.1:0-2619 GCA_035581745.1 Clostridiaceae bacterium | reverse complement strand
CGATTCCGGTCTTCAGCACCAATTTAATATCGCGGGGTGGAGCAGTTGGTAGCTCGTCGGGCTCATAACCCGAAGGTCATTGGTTCGAGTCCTTTCCCCGCTACCATTAAGAGTACATTCTAACGATGTTAGGCTGTTTTCTTCTTTTTATGGATAATCACCATTCCCGACCAGCCTGTCTGGCCTGTCTCAAGAAAATCCGGACAGGAACGTACGGAATGGAAATGAAGACTTTGACAATAGAAACGAATTTTTTTGTGCTGGCCAGCTCCGATATCAGGTATCCTGATGCCCGGGCTGGCCTTTGTCATGCCGTGATTCTAAAACGGATCGTCATCTACGTCAGAGGTCCCTGTAGAAGAGTCATCCGTCCTCCTGAGATTGCCATTGATTAGGCGGCTTCCTCAGCATACAATGAAGACAGCAAGTCAAAGTGTGGGGAAGGTGAAGATATGGAAAAGGTGGAAAAGCTCGAGAAGGACATTCCGGAGAGATGGGATGTCATCATGAAGCGGTACGCATACAATGTGGCGGTGGTCTTCTGTTATGTCGTGAAGGAAGGCAAAGTCCTCCTGATCACGAGAGGGAAGCCGCCATCCTATAAGGAAGTCACGGTAGTCGGGGGGAAGAAGGAACCCGGAGAGGACCTGTTTTCCGCATGCAGGCGGGAAGTCCTTGAAGAGACGAACCTGGTACTCGAAGACGCCACCTTCAGGGGGGTCATCAATATCCAGATGGAGGGACATGATTTCGAGACGATGGCCTTCTATTTCGAGGGGGACAGGTTTTCAGGGGACCTGCAAGCCTGTGATGAAGGTGAACTCGAATGGTGTCCAATCGAGGAAAGCTATAAGAAAGAGGGAATCAGCGAGTTCTATCTCAGGATCTCCCCCTTTGTCTTCCGCAAGGGTGAAAGCTTCTCTGGCTCCATCCTGGTGGATGGACATGGAAAGATCAGGAAGGTGGATATCCGCTGATCCATTGACCGAGGTTCCATCTGGCCGTAAAAGAAAAAGTGCATGAAAAGAGGCTTCCCTTCCGCATCGGTCTCCAATAGGACCGGTGCAGGAGGAAAGCCTCTTTTCCATTTTTGTCTATTTCTTGTTCCGTAGGATCAGGATGAATCCATCCAGGATGGTATGGCTGAAGATATACCCTTTTCGCAGGTAGAACTCATAGGCATCATTGTTCCCGTTGGAGACAAAGATGAAGCGGTCCTCGACGTCTTCGAACTGGTCAAGCCAGGACATGCACATGTCAAAGAGTCCTGACCCTGCTCCGGTTCCTCGATAGGCTTCACGGAGATAGAGCTGGGAAAGGCAGCCGACATTGTCCCTGTCGATCGTTGAAGGGTCGAAGAATGTGGCAAAGCTTGAGACATAATTTCCTTTAGGAGCGATGTTGGCATAGGCATAACCTACGGCCTCCTCGCCATCCCTGACCAGGATGAGATGGTTGTGCAGGGCACCCTTCACGGTGGGAAGCATACGGGTATCGAAATTCATAGTGTCGAACCGCTCAGGAGCGATCAGGGCTTTTCCTTTCTGGAAAGCCATCAGTTCGTTGCAGAGGTCCCGGAAAACCTCGACTTTCTCATCCGGAATGATTTCATAGGTAAGATTCATTTATGACTCTCCTTAAAAATTGAATAGGTGTCGTTTATTTTCTTTGAGGATATATCTTTATGGATTCTTCTCTTCAAGCTTCGCGGTGAGGAACCTTCCGAGCTTTTCAGCCCCGATCCTGATCTGCGCCGGAGTCGCGGCACCGAAACTCAGCCTCATGCAGTTGCTCCCCATGCCGTTCCCTTCGGTGAAGAAGCCTTCGCCTGCGACATAGGCCACCCGGATGTCAGGATTCATCGTGGTCTCTGTCAGGAGTTCCGTGAGGTTGAGTCCGCCGGGAAGTTCGGCCCAGGTGAACAGGCCGCCATCGGGGAAGGTCCATTTCGTTCCTTTCGGGAAGAAGGCTTCGATGGATTCCATCATCGCGTCACGTCTTTCCCTGTGGATGTCGCAGAGCATCTTGTGGTGGGCGGGATAGTAGCCCCGCTTGAAGAACTCCGCACAGAGGATTTGGGGAAGCATGGAGGTGTGGGAGTTTGTCGCGGATTTGGCATCGAAGAGCTTCGTCATGATCTCTTCTGACGCGAGGATATAGCCAAGTCGGCTCCCGGGTGAAAGGATCTTCGAGAAGCTGTTGGCGAGGACCGTATGTCCCGTCTGGTCGAAAGCCTTGATGGGAAGGAGGTCCTTTCCACTATAGCGCAGGTCACGGTAAGGGTCGTCCTCGAGGATGATGACATCGTACTGGCTTCCAAGTTCTGCGATCCGCTTCCTTCTTTCGAGGGAAAGGGTCCTGCCCGTAGGATTCTGGAAGGTCGGAATGACATAGACCATCTTCGGATGATGCTTGATGATTTTCGCTTCGAGGTCCTCAGGAACCATTCCGTCGTCATCCATGTTGACGCCGATGCATTTCGCCTCGAACATCTCGAAGGTCTCCACGCAGTGGACGAAGGTAGGGGATTCCACCAGGATGATGTCGCCGGGATCGATGAAGACCTGGCACATGAGGTTCATGCCCTCCAGACCGCCTGTGGTGATCATGATGTCCTCC
>DATISI010000073.1:0-3314 GCA_035581745.1 Clostridiaceae bacterium | reverse complement strand
ATTGTCAATCTTTGGGCCAAAAACATCTGGCCAGTCCGTTTTAGGGATCCCTCTCCCGTTTCCTCAGAGACAGAATCCTCCGGAGACATTCCTGTCGCCGGAGGATGATTTCATGGACACTATGGGTTTTCACCCGTATGATGCCTAATCATGCGGGTATGCCATTCTCTCTTTCCTTCATTCTTTCCGCTTTCCCCGCCCTGTCTCTACACTTTTTCCTATTTCCCGATTCCTTCCTCATCCTTTTTCCCGAGTCTGAAGGGCAGCCGCTTCGCCTCTTCCTCGATCTTCGTGAAGACCTCTATAGGATATTTGTAGATATGGAGATAAAGACCAAAGGCTGTCAGCGAGGATCCCATGCTCCCGAAGACGAGGTCCATCATGGTGTCCTGCAGGCTTTCCGACTGGGAGACCGGTCCAATCAGGCTGGCTGTCGAGAACTCGAAAAGCGCCCATGCCGTCGCGATGAAGATTCCGAACATCAGGGCGAAGGAGACCGCGAGGAACCTGGACCCCTCTCCTTCCCGGACCTTCAGGTACACCCTGTAGCCGATGAAGGGAAGGACGATTCCGGAGACCAGATGGATTGCCTTGTCCCAGTGGGTAACCTTGTAGAACCCCATCATGATCTCCCCAAGGAAGAAGAACATGACCAGGAAGAGCACCACACCCGCATAGACTGAGGCCGGAAGGCGAAGGCTTCCCTGGCTGAACACCCTGTAGCATCCGACCGTGCAGGTCATCGCAAGCAGGACGTAGGCCATCCAGGAGAATTCCCCCTCCATGAGTTTCACAAGGAATGTGGTTCCAAGGACGAGGAGGTATGCCATGGTCAGGATCCTGTCGGACAGTCTTGATTCCATCATCTTCCTCCTGAGAATCATATTTCTCACTTCAAGACCATTATACTACAATGGTGTAGAAATCTGCATATCCCCTCAGCTTCAAAACGGCCCGCACAGGGCATCCGTGAACAAAAGATGAAGGGCATTCAGGACCTTGTCCGCAAGGAAAACCGCCCTCCTTCTAGCAACGGTGCTGCATAACGCATGTCAATGATGCGGCACGGTAATGGCTCCTCTGGAAAGAGACGTCTAGTCTTTTCCGAGGAGCCTATAGGAAGATCACCTGCAGTTCATTTCCAGCCTTCTGTCGACTGGATCATCTTTCCAGACCATCCTGGTAGCTGTCCTTCTTCCAGGCTTCCAGCTCAGGGGCTGTCGCAAGGACCAGGTGGGTGCCACCGACGTTCGTCAGCTTCCCTTCCCGATAATCGATGCCGCTTGTCGCATAGTCGTAGGAAAGCGCGATCCTCGCCTTTTCAGCGATGGGATTGGGATGCGGGATCGCGGACAGGAGAGACCTGGTGTAGGGATGGACCGGATTGGAGAAGATTTCCTCCGTGGTCCCGGTCTCGAGGAGGTGTCCGTGATGGAGGACACCGATACGGTCCGAGATGTACTTCACCATCGACAGGTCGTGGGCGATGAAGAGGTAGGCGATGTTGGTCTTCTTCTGGATCTCCTTCATGAGGTTCACCACCTGGGCCTGGATGGAGACATCCAGCGCGCTGATGGCCTCGTCCGCGATGATGAGGTCCGGGTTCATGATGAGGGCCCTCGCGATCCCGATCCTCTGGCGCTGTCCGCCGGAGAACTGGTGGGGATAGCGGTTCGCATGCTCATGGGACAGGCCGACCATCTCGAGGATCCTGTAGACCTTCTCCTTACGCTCCGCCGGATCCTTGTACATGTTGTTGATGTCGAGCCCCAGGGCGATGATGTCGATGACCTTCTTCCTCGGGTTCAGCGACGCCATGGGGTCCTGGAAGATCATCTGCATCTTGGTTCGAAGGGACTTCGTCTCTTCCTTCCCAAGCTTTCCGGAGATGCTGGTCCCGTTGAAGACCACTTCTCCCGCTGTAGGCTCATAGAGCCTGATGATGGAACGTCCGATGGTGGATTTCCCGCTTCCGGATTCCCCGACGAGCCCGTAGGTCTCCCCCGGGTAGATTTCGAAGGACACCCCGTCCACCGCCTTCACCGTGAACTTTCGATTGATCCTGAAGTGCTGCTTCAGGTCAGTCACTTTGAGCAGCGGTTCTCTTTCTTCCATCTTCATCCACCTCCTTCATCATGGTCGCGATCCTGTTCCTCAGCTGCTCCGGCATCTGGATCTTCGGGGCATTCTCATGGAGGAGCCAGGTCGCCGCATAGTGGGTCTCGGAGACCCGGAACATCGGGGGCTCCTTCTTGAAGTCGATGTTCATGGCATAGATGTTCCTTACCGCGAAGGAATCGCCCTCCACCTGGTTCAGGAGGTTCGGCGGGCTTCCCGGAATGGTGTACAGCGTCTCCTCCCTGGTGTCCAGTGCCGGCATGGCCGACAGGAGTCCCCAGGTGTAGGGATGACGGGGGTCGAAGAAGATCTCTTCTGTCGTTCCCTTCTCGATGATCTTTCCGGCATACATGACGGCGACATAGTCCGCGACCTTCGCCACGACCCCCAGGTCGTGGGTGATGTAGATGACGGAGATGCCGGTCTTCCTTTGGATGTCCTTGATCAGCTCGAGGATCTTCGCCTGGATGGTGACATCCAGGGCGGTTGTCGGTTCATCGCAGATGAGGAGCTCCGGATCGCAGGACAGGGCGATGGCGATGACCACGCGCTGACGCATGCCTCCGGACAGCTGGTGCGGATAGTTCTTCATCCGCTTCTCCGGGTCCGTGATGCCAACCAGCTCCAGGAGCTCCACGGCACGTTTGTGGGCGTCGTGCTTCGGCATGTTGAAATGGTACCGCATGCCCTCCATGATCTGCGCACCGATGCTCATGGTTGGATTCAGAGACGTCATGGGGTCCTGGAACACCATGGCGATCTGCTTCCCGTTGATCCTTCTGCGCATCTCCGTCTTGGACAGGGTGAGGAGGTTCTCCGTGCAGGGCTCTCCTCCTTTATAGGAGCTGAAATCTATGGTTCCACTGTTGATGACCTCGTTTCCGCTGAGGATGCCCATGATGGCTTTCACGGTGACGGACTTTCCGCTCCCAGATTCCCCGACGATGGCGACCGTATCGCCCTTGTACAGTTCGAAGTCCACCCCTCTGATCGCCCTGACCTCTCCCGAAGTCGTCTTGAACGAAATCGACAGGTTCTGGATCCTTAAGACTCTTTCTTTTTCCATTACCTACATCTCCTTCATCTTGGGGTCGAAGGCATCCCTAAGCCCATCCGCCAGCAGGTTGAAGCTGAGCATGATGACCGCAAGGACGACAACTGGGAACACGATCATGTATGGGTGTGTGGTGAAAGAC
>DATISI010000072.1:0-3205 GCA_035581745.1 Clostridiaceae bacterium | reverse complement strand
AGGAAGTTTGTGCCTTCCGCTTTCATCCAGACCCTCAGGGCATCTGCCTGGCTCTTCTCCAGCATCCTTTTCACAAGGGAACAGTAAGCATCCTGCTCCAGGACCTTCATGATGTCCTCCTGGGTTTCTCCAAGAAGCCCGGAGAGTGGTTCCGCATAATAGGCTGCCGTCCTGCCCTTTTCCTCCAGTGTCCTCCGGAAGGTCTTCAGGTCGATATCGAGCCTGTACGCTTCTGCAGAAGCCGCAATCAGGTTGTAGTTCCGGTCGAGGATGTCCCCTCTTGCAGCCGGTATGGAGACTTCCCTGACAATCTGGCCAAGGGCCTTGTCATAGATCTCCTCTTTGTCGAAGACCATCACATAGACGAGCCTTCCGACCAGGAAGGTGAATACAGCCGCAGCAAAGACCGAAAGGATGACCAGCCTGTTGTTCTTCTTCATATGTGCACCTCAAACCCTTCTCAAGCCATGAAACTCAGGAATGAGAAAAGGACTTCCATGATGGTCCTGCTCTCCACGACGGTCTCCTCCGGCATGAAATTCTCCTTGTCCAGGTTCACAACGAGTGCAAGGGCACTATCGGCTTCAACGAGGTCAAGTGTGGAAGACCTGGTGACGATGTCTCCGAGGGCTCCTGCCTTGATGAGTTCTGCACGCAGCGCTTCATTTTCCCTGCCCACATTCCGTGTCTCTGTCTGTAACGTGACGAATTCCTTCTGCAGGTTGTAGACCTGTGCACTTCTGAAGACGGTGACGAATGAAAAGATACCAATGAATAAGAGCGTAGATATGATTCCCATCTTCATCTTATTATTGCGCATGGCATTTCGTTTCATGAAGTCCTGTCTGGATTTCTTCAGTTTCTGAAGATCCTCGTCAATCCTTTCAGGTACGACATCGATTCTTGGCTTCAATACTGTATTGCCGTTCACGTAGGGTCTGTTTTTAAGCGCCATCTCGAACACATCCTCTCTCTATTTACCGTAAAATCAAAATCAAAATCAAATCAGCTGGTTCAGATCTTTTCCACTACCCTCAGCTTCGCGCTTCTCGACCTGGGATTTCTCTCTATCTCTTCCTCTCCAGGCTCGATGGGTTTTCTTGTGAGTACTTTCACTTTTGGCGTCTTGTCACAGATGCATGGCATGCTCTTCGGGCAGGTGCATAGTTCAAGAAGCTCTTTATAGGCATGTTTCACGATCCGGTCTTCCAGGGAATGGAATGTGATGATCGCCATTCTTCCCTCTGGCTTCAGACATTCTACACCGTCCAGCACCGTTTCTCTCAGGATGCTGAGTTCCCTGTTGACTTCTATCCTCAGCGCCTGGAAAGTCCTTTTTGCAGGGTGTGGGCCATCCCTCCTGGCTTTCGCCGGTATGGCAGCCTTGATGATTTCCACAAGCTCCAGGGTTGTCCTGATTTCCCGCTCTTCCCTGCTCTTCACGATGAAGGTGGCGATACGCTTCGCCCAGTTCTCCTCACCGTAATCCCTGATCAGCTTGTACAGTTCCTCTTCCCTATAGTTGTTCACGATCTCATATGCGGTCAGTGTCTCATCCCTGTTCATCCTCATATCCAGGTCCGCATCCTGCATATAAGAGAATCCTCTTTCGCTGTTGTCCAGCTGATAAGAGGAAACACCAAGGTCCATCAGGATTCCGTCCACGCCTTCCGGAGCATGTTCTGCGAGGATCTTCCCGATATTTTCGAAATTGTCGTGGACCAGGGTCACGTTGTCATAATCCTTCAGGATTGTCTTCGCATTCTCCAGGGCGTCTGTATCCTGGTCGATTCCAATCAGTCTTCCCGTGGTCAGCCTTTTCAGGATTTCCTTCGTATGTCCCGCTCCCCCAAGGGTACAGTCCACATAAGTCCCATCCGGTTTTATATTCAAAGCGTCCAGGCATTCTTCAAGAAGCACTGAGACATGTTTAAATTCCATATTTCCACCTATATCCCTAACTCGCTCATCTTGCTCGCGATCTCATCCATGTCCGTGTCCATGGTGGAGTACGTCTCCCACTTGGCCTTGGACCAGACCTCCACACGGTTCATCATTCCGATGCTGACGACCTCTTCCTTCACTCCGGCATAGTCCATGAGTGACTGCGGCAGCAGGATCCTTCCCATCTTGTCCGGGGTGACTTCATTCGCTCCCGAGAAAAAGAACCTGGAGAAGGTTCTTGAATCTTTGCTCGACAATGGAAGATTTTTCAGTTTTTCCTGGAAAGCCATCCATTCGTTCCTTGGATGGATATAGAGGCAGCCATCGAGTCCTTTGGAAACCACGAAGGTTTCTCCCAGGTCTTCCCGGAATTTGGATGGAACGATTATTCTGTTTTTGTTATCCACACCGTGGGTGTACTCACCTATCAGCATAATCATTCACCACTTTCCACCACTATTTACCACTTATATGTTTATTCTACATAAAAAAACAAAACCATTCAATAGTTTGAAAGGTTTTGTATATAAAGTTTACAATTTATTTTTTATTTGACTAGCGGATGATGATATATGCGTTATTTTCGTCGTTAAATATCTCAAAAAACTTGTCTTTCAAGTCTTTTGGAGAAATCTCGCGCAATACCTGTACATATTCGTAGAGGCTTTTCTTCCTCAGGATGAAACCGGTCACAAAGGTTCCGATGCTGTCGATGCCATTGAAGACATTCATGAAGTTCCCGGTCATGGATTTCTTGATGAGTTCGATTTCAGAAGCTTTCCGATCAAAGAAATCCTCGTCCTTCTTCACCTCATCCACGAAGTCCTTCAGGATTTTCTCCATCTTCTCCGGTTCCTTGGATTCCCCACCGAGGAAGAATTCCCCATGGTCAGCCTCCAGATTGAATTCGGAGCTGAAACTGTCGTTCAGGTGACCTTCCTTCAGGTTCTTCTCGAAGAATTCCGAGCTCCTTCCAAATACCAGCCTGGACAGCATGGCTCCGGTGAGGGATTCCTTCAGGAGGTCCTCTTCCGTCCTGCCCATCTTGTAGGCCAGGATATAGTTAGGCACCTGGAGGTTCATCTCACAGACGGCTTCCTTTTTCAGGCTGCTGAATGGCTCGTCATAAACCTTCTTCACGATGCTGATGTCTTCACTAGGCTTCACATTCTCTGCGATGAGGGTGTCGAGCCTGTCCGCGTCAAGGTCGCCCACGATGACCAGGATCATGTTCTTCGGATTGTAGAACGCGTTGTAGCAG
>DATISI010000071.1:0-4300 GCA_035581745.1 Clostridiaceae bacterium | reverse complement strand
AAAGAAGAAAGTAGAGGTGTAAAAAATGTCCAAATCCATAAAGAGCATCACGCTCATCGCATCCATGTTGTTCTTATTCGGGTGTGCGGCGAATCCGGTCACGACACCTGCGCCGACGCCTGCACCACAGGCTCCGGGAGCGGAAGCTCCGGCACAGCCAGGAACTCCAGCACAGCCAGGAACCCCGGCAGAAGAACCGGCACAGCCTCCGGTACAGCAGCCGGTCAAGTCGAATATCGGTGATTATTATCCGCTCAAGGCGAATACGATATATCTCTATGAGGGAATGGGCAACGAGTATGCCACTTTCGATGTCGTTGTAGACTACCTGGAAGGGAACAAGATCCAGGTCAGGGAGAACAATGGCGGAACAGAAATCGTGAAAGTCATCCAGGTTACCGCTGATGCCGTGAAGGTCGTATTCTCCAGAGGAGAGACCTACTTCAGGGAAAGCTTCCTGAGCAGGACTTCCGACAAGGAAGACATCCTCCTCAAGGCACCGTTAACAGTCGGAACCAGCTGGAAACAGTCTGATGGAAACACCAGCACCATAACCGGTGTGGATGTGGAAGTCACCGTACCGCTTGGTACCTACAAGGCCATCGAGGTGACCACAAAGACAACGGGCGGAGATAATATCAACTACTACGCAGAGGACATTGGCCTCGTCAAGAGAGTCTTCAAGACCGGTACAGACGAGATCACATCCAGCCTGAAAGAGATCAAAGAGAATGCAGCACACTCCAAGATGATGAGCTTCTACTTCCCGAATGCCGATGGCAAGATCGTCAGGGTGAACAGGACAGTGGACTTCAAGACGAATGACATCTCCAGGATGGTCCTGGAACACATCTACAGGGAAATCGGAAAAGAGCAGAACTCCAATGTCATCAGCGAGAACACAGAGATCAAGAGCCTTTACCTCAATGCGGATGGAATGGTCTACATCGACCTCTCCAAGGAATTCGTATCCGAGATGAATGCAGGTTCGCAGTTTGAGTACCTGAACCTCCAGAGTGTCGTCAATACCTTCGGTGATTTCTACGGAGAGACCAAAGTGATGCTGACCATCGAAGGAGAACCATATGCCTCAGGCCATATCGAACTCAAAAAATTTGAAAGCATGACCGTCAACTACAAGGATGTCGTGGACTAAGTAGACGCGCCGGGTGACCGGAAGTATTGAAAAGTCACAGTTTCCTGGAACATATAGACGTTAGCAGAAGGACTCCATTGCAGATTAATACCTGAATGGGGTCCTTTCCCATGGTGAAGGAGATGCCTGGAAAGGTAACAGGAATGTGAGTATGAGTGAAGGCGTTACGTGTGAAGGCGGTGCGTGTGTCAGTGAATGTCATGCGTGGGTAAGAGACTGTCCGTTCCCTTCAAGGGACAATGTCATCAGGCTTTTTGATGGAGAATTGTTAAATGATTGTGACGATGTGGGTTCCGGGCTGTCCAGGATGGTTTCCGCATACTAATAGGCAGAATATTGTGCTATAATATCTGTAATTATTGAGGTGACAAAAATCATGACCGTCACCTCTGAACGAAAGAAGTGAGGAAGTTGAATTATATTTTGATATCGCCTGGGTTTCCCAGGAGCCAGACCAGTTTCGCCGCAAGGCTGAAGGAAGAGGGCGTGACCGTCCTTGGAATCGGCAGCAATTACTTCGATGACCTGGATGAAGACCTCAAAAATGCCCTGACCGAGTTCTATCATGTGGACAACCTCGGAAACTATGAGGACGTGCTGAAAGCGGTAGGCTATTTCACATACAGATATGGAAGGATAGACCGGATCGAATCCCATAATGAGCACTGGCTGGTCCAGGATGCCAGGCTGAGGACGGACTTCAATGTCTTCGGGCTGAAGGATGAGGACATCGAGAAGGTGAAATACAAATCGAAGATGAAAGAAGTCTTCCGTTCCTGCGGGATTCCCGTGGCGCGGGGCGCCGTGGTCCGGAACCTGGACGAGGCGAAGTTCCTGATCCGGGAATTTGGCTATCCCGTGGTCGTGAAGCCCGATATGGGAGTAGGGGCACTGAATACCTCCCTGATCCGGAATGAGGAGCAGCTTCAGCGGTTCTTCGAGACCAAGACAAAGCAGGACTTTATCCTGGAAGAGTTCATCAAAGGCACGGTCGTCAGTTTTGACGGTCTCACCGACAGGGAAGGACGGGTGGTGTTCTGCTCGAACTTCATCTTCAATGCCGGTGTCATGGATATCGTGAACCAGAACCTGGACATGTACTATTACTCTGACCGGTACCCCAGAGAGGACCTGGTGGAGATGGGCCTGAAAGCCGTAAAGAATTTCAGGCTGAAGGAAAGGTTCTTCCATATCGAGTTCTTCAGGACGGAGGACGACGGGCTCGTCGCCCTTGAAGTGAACGTCAGGCCGCCTGGGGGCTATTCCATAGACATGTGGAACTACTCGTATGACATCGACATGTACCGCCTCTATGCCCGGCTCGTCGCGAGGAACGAATACGACGCGAAGGTCGAGCGCAAGTTCTACTGTGTCCACGTCGGCAGGAATTATGGACGGGAATTCCGGCATGATGTCAATGAGGTGGTTTCGCGATGCGGACCTGACTTCCTCAACCATGGGGAGCTGCCGGGAATCTTCGCCAAAGCCCTTGGTGACTATGCCTTCATCTTCCGGACAGAGCAATATGACGACATGATCGAAAAAGTGAGCTTCATCCTCGATACCGTATAGGGACAGGGAGTCCCAGGACAGAATATTAGCGAACCAAGGAGGAATTGAAATGCACGTTGAAAACCATAAATTCTACAGCAGGCATCTTGGACGGGAAATGGAGTTTAAAAGCTACGGACATGCCGGGAAACCCATGCTGGTGTTCCCCGCAGGTGGGGAACGGTACGATGACTACGAGAAGCACGGCATGGTCGATGCCATGGGCCACATGATCAATGGAGGGCTCCTCCATGTGTTCACCGTGGACAGCATAGACAGCGAGAGCTGGTTCGCCGAAGGTGTATCGCCGGAAGAGAAAGCCATCAGACACAATACCTACGATGCCTACATCGTGGATGAGCTGATTCCCTATATCCGGGACCATACGTCCTATTATGGTGCCATGATCACAACAGGATGCAGCATGGGCGGATTCCACAGCCTCAATTTCTTCCTCCGTCATCCGGATGTTTTCGATACGGTCATCGCACTGAGCGGGGTCTACGATGCGAGGAATTTCGTCGGAGAGCATTTTGAATACAATGTCTACGTCAACTCCCCAATCGACTACCTGAAGAACATCGAGGATCCCTGGTATCTGGAGAAATACCGTGTCAACGACATCATCATCTGTTCTGGACAGGGTGTCCATGAGGAGACCTCCGTCAGGGAGACCAGGCTCATGGGGGAAATCCTGAGACAGAAACAGATTCCCGCCTGGGTGGACTTCTGGGGTTATGAAGTCGGCCATGACTGGGAATGGTGGAAGTCCCAGATCGTCTACTTCCTGGAAAGGCTTTTCGAGTTCAGGAACTATGTCTGACCCGTAGGGAAACATCAGCCCATTCCTTTCCTGAAAATTCATCATTCAAACATCACAGCAGGATGACCAGCCATGGAGATGGAGGATCATCCTGTTTTTCTTGTATTCATGTTCAATACCACTATATTCATACTGTCATACTTGTGCTGCCTTATTCATGCTGACAGGTCATGCTTTGTTCAGGTAGTCAGGTCATGTTGTCACGTCATGCTGCTGTTTTCATCCTTCCGTGTTTCATATGGCTGTGTACGTCATGCGTTGTTCTTCAGGGAAGGCAGACAGACAGAATAGGGAAAGGGAACCTGGGGAAAGGCTGTTCAGCAGGGTAGTTCTGATGTAAGGTCCGTTCTTTGCGCGACCGATGGGATTTCAGTAAGGGAAGGAATGGGCTTAGCCACCGTCTTCTGAATCATAATAATTCGAAGGGTTTATTGAGGGTTTGATACTGTAGGAAGAGGATTTCTGAATCAATCCCCGTTTTCTACTCCTGAAGCGATGATTATGGTGAAAAGGCGAGGGCGTGTCATCGGGAATACGAGCAAAATGGAGCATAAGGGCGTAAAAGGGCTATACCCTCAGGTGAATGCAGATAGTTGAGGGATTCCATGCTAAGACCGCGGACAGAATGTTGATTATGTCCTTGGAATCCTATAGTATGGTAATGTAAAGGTTAACAGGGAAGAGGGGTTTCCATGATGGAACCCATTCCTGTGAATTGGAAGGAGCATGAAGCATGAATCTATTGAATGAGTTATCCCCAAAGGATGTCT
>DATISI010000070.1:0-3695 GCA_035581745.1 Clostridiaceae bacterium | reverse complement strand
TCCGAAATCTGCCAGCACCTGCTTCAGTGCCGGCGCGAGGACCGTCTCCAGCCCTTTCAGCCTTTTGATGACGCTCTCGTCGTTCGCTCCGAAACGCATGACTTTTCCAAGCCCTTCGTTGAAGGTGCAGTAGCCCAGGTTTCCAAAGGCTTCGTTCTTCACGTCATAGAGCGGCATGGAATAGGTGATCATTCCGGTCATAGGGCCTACGGCTCCCATGCTGTGGTTCGGCTTGAACACGACCTTCCCATCGAGGACGACCTTCTCGGCCTCCTCATCGGTCTCAGCCAGTCCCTCATACTTGATGGCTCCGAGGATTGCGCCTCTCAGCGGTCCACTCATGTCTTCCCACTTGAGCGGTGGTCCGGCATGGCCGATGACATTCTTCTCCATTCCTGGAAGGACGTCCTTCGCGAACTTGATGTCCACGAGGACCGGCTCTCCCTTGTTTATGATCTCCAGCGCTTTCTGGTTGGCTTCATCTATCTTGTTCATTCCTTCTCCTCTCCTTTATCTCTTCAATTTGTCCAGGATCGACACCAGCTTCTCGTTCCCTCCCGCTGCAGGCTTCCAGTCCACCTGTACGGTATCGACCTTCTGGTCCCTCAGGGAATTGTAGAAGCTCTCGATGCCGACATTCACGACGTTGATGTCCTTGCCGAAAAGTTCATTGATCTTGTTCATCTAATTCACCTCCCAGGACAGGTCCCTGATGGACGAGCCCTTGTTCGTGATGAGCGCGGCCAGTCTCGCAGCCTGGGCATTGCTGTCCATGACGAGGATTCCGGCTGAGCGCAGCTTCTCTTCCTGCTGCGACCTCACCTGGAGGTCATTCTCCGTTCCGCATACCGAAGCGACGAAGGTCAGATGCCTTCCATCCTTCTTCGCGATCTCCCTAGCCTCGCCGACGACTTTCTGGAGTGCGCCTGCAGGGTCCTCATGGCTTCCATATCCGATGACACAGTCGAGGAGGATCACAGCGACCTCAGGGTCAGCTGCCTCTTTCCTGATCCGCTCCACACGGAGCCTGGTATCGATCATCGGGTGCGGCCTGCCGTTGGTGAACTCGTCGTCACCCATGTCGATGACGGTGTTCTCCCGGCTTTCCTTGACATCTTCCAGCATGAGGTTCTTCTTCAGCGGCGTGTTGGACCACGTGTCCCCGATGATGTCCCGCATGATCAGCATCGCCTCATAGGTCAGCGTACCGCCGGCATACAGTCCTCGGACATATTTCTGCTCTGGTTTCAGTTTTTCGACTTCCTTCTCCACGATATCGACGATATCTTCCTTCGGTTTGGAGAAATAGGTCATCTTCGGGGTCTCTCCCCTCGAGAGCTGTGAGGCCGCGATGGCCGCATCCTCCAGGGTCTCGACGAAGACGAATCCCTTCTCCTTCTCGACATCCCGGTCTCCTCCGAGCACGCAGATGACTTTTGGCTTGTCGGTCTTCCTCAGCGCTTCCAGGAGGGTCTCGGTCATCTGTTCAGATGCCGGTTTGGAGACGATGAGGATCACCTTCGTCTGGGCGTCCTGGATGAGGGCCTCGATTCCCGCGAGCATCGTCATTCCGCCTACGGCGTCCTTGAGGTCACGACCTCCGGTCCCGATACCCTGGGATACGCCGGCGCCATTCCTGTCGATGATGACAGAGACTTCCTGCAGCCCTGTCCCCGCGCCTGCGACGATTCCGATATCCCCACGGTTCACGACATTCGCGAATCCTAGTGCGATACCGTTGATGATGGCGGTTCCACAGTCAGGTCCCATCATGAGGAGCCCTTTCTCTTTCGCCCTTTTCTTCAACTCGATCTCATCCTCGAGTTCCACATTGTCCGAGAAAATCATGACATGGAGTCCGAGGTCCAGGGCCTTCATCGCTTCTCCCTTGGCATACCTGCCTGGCACAGAAATGATGGTGAGGTTCGCGTCCGGCATTTTCTGCACCGCGGACTGCATGGTCCTTGTCCGCGTCTCCCCGTCACCCTGCTTCTTGCTCTTGTTCGCAAGCTCCGTCTCGACAGCCTCGAAAGCCTTGTCTATCGCCTCTTCGGATTCTCCGAGGATTCCGATCACCATGTCGTTTGCGGTCACGCGCTTCGCGATATCCTCATCGATCAGTCCGGATTCCAGCATCAGGTCCTTGTTCTGGTCCGTTCCCATCATCACCGCCGCATTCTCGATTCCGGGAAGGGACATGACCCGGCTCGAGATGAGCATGAGGGTCACGGAGTCATAATACGCATTCTCTTTGACCAAGTTCTTCTTCATCGTTCTCTCTCCTTTACAATTCCTTTGTTCGACGCCTCTTAGAAGAGGCATCAGTCCATCTCCTGTCCGTGATTCCAGTTCTGGTTCCATTCCTGATTAAAGTCACTCCCTTGCCGGGTGAAACCTCGTTTCACCCCTGATGAAATCTCGTTTCTTCCCTGATGAAACCTCGTTTCATCATTTCTGGAAAAGAACACAGCAAAAATGACCATCTCTTCTCCCATACCCACAGTATAGGGGAGCAAGAAGAGATGGTCATTGTATGAAATGATGAAATACATCGTTTTCAGTTAGGCATGATGCCCAAATGGCATTTTAGGTCCTGTCATGCAGGAATTAAGGCATGAGGATTTTCAGGAAGAGATTCATCGTCCCTCCCGGTTGAGCCTCAGATAGTTCATGATTTTCAGCCCGAGCTGCAGCTCGAGGAGCTCCTCCGAATCCTTGAGGTCCGTATCGAGGATGGATTTGATCTTGTCGATCCTGTAGATGAAGGTGTTCCGATGGATATAGAGTTCCTTGCTGGCCTCCGAGACATTCCCGTTATGGCGGAAATATCCTTCAAGGGATTCCACCAGGCTGGTGTGGTTCTCCCTGTCATATTCCACGAGGCGCTGCACGGTGTTCTCATAGAACTCCACGAGCTTCTCCTTGGAGATGTCACTGCTCAGGAGGTTGAAGATCCGATAGTTCTCGAAATGGACGACACGATGGCGGTTCAGGAGCATGCCCTCGATATTGACCGCTTCCTGCGCCTCCTTGAAGCTCCTGGTGATGGAGAGCACCTCATAGGCCTTTCCGATTCCCACATGGACGTCCGCCTCGGGAATCTGGGACTTCAGGGCATCATAGATGGCCTGGCCCAGTTCTATGGACTTCGTCTTAAGATCCTTGGGCTCTGTCATGGCGGACCTGATGAAGGAGATGATGAGGTGGTTCCTGCTGATGGAGGTTCCGACCTGTCCTTTTGTCAGGATGGTCTGGTCGACGATCCGGATGATCCGGCTCCGCTGCTTCATCTGCTCGGTGCTGTCCTTCCAGACCCCTTCGGTTTCCTTCTCCTGGAGCTCCCCGACCCTTGTGACCACACAGTAATACCTGGAGGCAGGGTCCAGTCCGTGGACCTGCGCCATGCTGGTCAGGCTGCTGACGGAATTGATCCTCCCTGAAAGCAGGTCATCGAAGAAATCACTCCGGATGCGGTGCTGGGCCTCCTCCACTTCCCTGGCCTTGATGCGTTCCAGGGCGATGACAGTTGCCCCATGCTCCAGGGCGATATAGTCGATTTGTGTGAGCTTCTTCACCGTCTCGAAGACCACGATGTAACCAGAGATCTTTTTGATCGCCATCACGGGCATCACCCGGCAGATGACCTCATGCTCCCCGAACTGGTATTTCGCCTTGATGGATTTCTTCACCGCGTC
>DATISI010000069.1:0-1651 GCA_035581745.1 Clostridiaceae bacterium | reverse complement strand
TAGGGGAAAAGGGCTAAGGCGCTGGTAGTGAAGGCATAAGGAAGTGGTTTGCCTTATCGATTGAAAACTCGGATTTTGGAAAGATATTCTTCCAGAAAGAGATTATAATGAGAATAAGGAAAACGAGTGGAGGAGGCAGGACATGGAGCGGCAGGAAGCGGTATACAGGAAGCTGGAGGAGATGGACATCCCCTATGAGGTCGAGCACCATAATGCGGTATTCACCATCGAGGAGATGGAGGAACTTGGACTTCCTTTCCAGGAGGATGTGGTGAAGAACCTCTTCCTTCGCGATGACAAGGGGAAGGAATACTACCTGGTCGTCCTGATGAAGGACAAGAAGTCGGACCTCAAGGCCCTTCGCCATGCGATTGGAAGCCGGCCCTTAAGCTTCGCATCCGAGGAGCGGCTGGAGAAGGTATTGAAGCTGGAGAAAGGGGCGGTGACGCCCTTTGGAATCCTGAACGATGAGGATGTGAAGGTCACCGTGGTCTTCGACCGTGACCTCCGCGAGAAGGAGAAAGTAGCCGTCCATCCCAATGACAACAGGGCTACCGCATGGCTGCGTCTCGCAGACCTGGTGAGGATGATCGAGGAGAATGGGAACCGGGTCCTGTATGCTGAAATCTGAACCGGGTGGGATAGGGCAATCTGAGGAAGATCTCCCGGACAGAGGACGTCCTTCGGATGAAAAGCGAAGAAAGGATGGACTGTTCTGGAATGGGATGGGAATAGAATGGAAAATGGAATGGAGGGAAACATGATGAAGAAACTTGTCCGAAGCATTGGAAAGATGGGATTCAGCCTTGAGGTAAGCGACCCGTTCCTCGCCTGCATGCACCACAGGGATGATTATCCGGAGGGGAATGAGGAGATGGGACCAGACCCTTCGCTGCTGGAAGGAAGAAGGCTTGGCGCTGATTTCGACCCCAATGAAGACTGGAGGATGTACCATGGGAAGACGGTTCCGGGATTCCCGGCGCATCCACATCGGGGATTCGAGACGGTCACTGTGGTCCTGGAAGGTCTGATCGACCATTCAGATTCCCATGGGGCCAGCGGCCGATACGGGAATGGGGATGTGCAGTGGATGACTGCTGGGAGCGGGATGCAGCATGCGGAAATGTTCCCGCTGCTCCAAGATGATAAGAGAAATCCCCTGGAGCTCTTCCAGGTCTGGCTGAACCTGCCGAGAGAAAGGAAACTCTGTGAGCCGAACTACAGGATGCTCTGGTCAGAGGAGATTCCTGTCGTGGAGATTAAAGATGGTTCAGGGAAAAAGAGTCTCATCACGCTGGTCGCAGGAGCTTTTGGCGACCAGAGGAGTCCAGACCCTGCGCCTGACTCCTGGGCGTATGACAGGAAGAACCATGTGGGCATCATGCTCATCACGATGGACCCTGAAGCGGAGCTGAAGCTTCCGAAGATTTCCCCAACCCTGAACCGGAGGCTGTATGTCTATGAAGGGGATGGCATAAGCATCTGTGACACCTTGATCCGTTCTTCCCATTTCGCGGTTCTGGAAGGGGATGAGGAGATTCCGATCCACAATGGAAAGAAGGAAACCAGGATCCTGGTCCTGGAGGGGGAACCCATCGGAGAACCTGTGGAACAGTATGGACCATTCGTCATGAACACCAGGGAAGAGATC
>DATISI010000068.1:0-4029 GCA_035581745.1 Clostridiaceae bacterium | reverse complement strand
TGTGCGAGAAACCCTTCGTCATGACGAAAAGTCAGGCAGAGGAAGTGTTCCATGTCGCGAAGGAGAAGGGTCTTTTCCTGATGGAGGCACAGAAATGCGTATTCCTCCCCGTGACAGTGGAAATCAGGGAAATCATCCAGTCGGGGGCGTTAGGGAAAATCTGGCTCCTCGACTACATGCAGTCTGCGACAGGTTTCATCCAGGGTTGGTTCCATGAGAAGACGATGGGTGGAGGAGCCCTGTACGGAAGCTCCAGCTATCCCATCGAGCATGCCCGGTTCATCATGGGAGAGGACATTGTGGCGTATCAGGGGATAGGGACCTTCGGAGACGGGGAAGTCGACCTCCAGTGCGCCATGAGCATGCGGATGGAAGGCGGAGCGCTCCTGACAAGCCGCATCTCCACGGTAGTGGATACGGAAAACCTCACCACCATCGTAGGGGAGAAGGGACGGATCGAGGTAAGGGAATTCTGGAAGGCGAGGAAAGCGACGGTTTACTTCCATACAGGGGAGAAGAGGGAGATTGACCATCCGGTGAAGCATGAGATGGTATATGAGATCGACCATATCCATGAATGCCTCAGGAAGGGCCTCCTCCAGAGTCCGGTGATGGATGAAGGGATGACCATAAAGACCTGCATGATCACGGAAGACATCGTGAACAGCTGGAGCAGATAGTAAGGCTGGGTGCAGGATGGATGAAAATGAATAAAAGGATAAATGTTGGTTATATCTTATTCATAAATCTTGTGGAAGGGTGCCTGATAGCATAGAATGTTACCAAGAAGTAAAATCGAACGGATACAATTTGATTTTACCATCGCATCGGTGGGAACCTCCGATGCATCGAGGAGGCAAGAAGATGAAGAAGATAAGGAATCTGTCCCTGATTTTGGTCCTCGTCATGAGCCTGGGAATACTGGCAGCATGCGCAAGCGACACGACGACCACTCCACCGGCGACACCACCAGCGACTCCACCTGTAACGGCACCTGAGACTCCGGGAACCGGAGGAGAGGGAGACATGGAGTTCACGCTGGAGGAACTGGCGAAATATAACGGAAAAGATGGAAACAGGGCATACGTGGCTGTTGATGGCATCGTCTATGATGTGACTGACGTTCCTCCATGGAAGGGCGGAGAGCATCAGGGTCGAGTCTCAGCGGGTAATGACCTGTCAGACGAGATCGAAGACCTGTCACCACACGGAAAGAGCGTCCTGGAGGACCTTCCCGTCGTAGGAACGCTTGTCCCGTAAGGACGTGACAGGAAGACAGCAGGAATTGCAGCTGTGATGACAACGGAATAGGACTTGAGAAAGGAGCGGCCTGGAATCAGCCCGTTCCTTTTTGTCGCCCTGAAATATTGGGAATCGAAAAGAAATATACTGTGGCATAAGAAAAGTAGTGGTAAGATATAGGTGAAGAATATGAGGTCGTTTCAAAGGGGTAATGGATATGGGAACAGTTGTGGTCAGGGAAGCGGAGAACAGGAAGGTGCTGGATGATTTCGTCCGGCTCCCTTTCAGGATCTATGATGGGGATGAGGCCTGGGTGCCTCCAATCATCTCGGAATTCAAGAAATATGTCACAGGGAAGGACAACTTCCTGAACCAGTCAGGTCCGAACGTCAGGATTGTCGCGTACAGGGATGGAATCGTCTGCGGACGGCTGCTCGTTGGGATCGACAACCATCTGAATGAGGCGAAGGGATTCAGGCAGGGCTACCTTGCCCTGTACGAAGCCGTGGAGGACAGTGAAGTCTCCAGAGCGCTCCTCGATTACGCGAAGGCATGGCTGATTGAGCGAGGCATGGAATATGTCAAAGGCCCGCTGTCCATCCCGGGAGGAGATGACTATAGGGGATTCCTCATCGACAATTTCAAGGACCCCACCTATGTCATGAACACTTATAACAAGCCTTACTACAACCAGCAGTTCATCGAATACGGCTTCGAGAAATACCTGGACTGTTACGGTTATGACGGGGATTTCGAGCGGCGGAATATCGAGAAGTTCGAGAGGCTTGTCCCGCTTGCCATGAAGCGATACGGGTACCGGGTGGACCGGATCGACCTGGACCATATGGACCGCGAGATGAGGGACGTCAAGAAGGTCATGGACATGGCCATGCCGACTGACTGGGATGACTTCATCCCACCGAATGAAGAGGAGATCGCACTTGTCGCGAAGCAGCTCCTGCCCTATGCGGATCCTGACTTCATCTACATCGCCCGCACAGAGGAAGGGGAACCCATAGGCTTCGACATCGCCCTTCCAGACTACAACCAGGTCCTGAAGAAGATGAAGGGCAGGCTGCTGCCATTTGGCATCCTGAAATTCCTCTTCCTGAGGAAGAAAATCGACAGGCTGAGGATCTTTGTCCTCTTTGTCGTGCCCGAATTCCGGAGGAAGGGTGTCTCCGGTGCCATCTACCTGAATATCTTCCGTGCGGGTGTAAGGAAAGGTTACAGGCGGGGAGAAGGGTCCACCATCTGGGAGTACAACAAGCCCATGATGGCGGATGTGCATGAATTCACCGGAGAGCCATACAAGACGTACAGGGTCTACCGTATGGACCTCGGGGAGACGCAGGCAGCGGAGCAGGGCGTCTGAGCCTCCGCAAAGCGAAAGGTCCACAATGGAAGTGGAGACGGACGAACCTCTAGAAAAGCGAATTTCAGACGCTTCCTATGGAATCTGTACTGCCCGAAAGGGGGGAGGCCTCAGATTGGGGTTATACTGAAGCTGTAAGACCATTAAGGGAAGCAGATGATCAAGTAAAGAATCAAGGAGGATATCGATGAAGAAACAGCTGATAGACAGGAAAGATGTGGATGTCCAGAGGACCTGGGACCTTCAGGGGCTGTATGCCGCAGAAGAGGACTTCAACAGGGATGTCGTGAATCTTGAGGAGATGGTAGGGAAGCTCGTGCTCACCTACAAGGGAAAGCTGAAGGATGCGGATACGATCAACCGCTGCCTGGATGACCTGAGGAAGGTGTACCAGCTTTACCACCTGACATCGAGCTTTGCCCATCTGGCCATGACGGTGGACATGACAGACCATGCGGCGATCGCGAGACGTTCGAAGAACGCCATCGCCATGTCGAAAATGGAGGCGAAACTCAGTTTCGTCAACAGTGAGATCCTGGAACAGGACTGGACCGTGATCCGTGAGGCGATGGAGGCTTCTGCGGCGAACAGTCACTACCTGGCAGACCTTCTGAGGTTCAAGCCCTATGTGCTCCATCCGGAAGTGGAGCGGGTGCTTTCCGCCTTGTCGGGGACCATCGACGCCCCATACAACATCTACAACCGTGCGAAGCTTGCGGACATGGATTTCGGGACTTTCAAAGTGGGAGAGAAGGAGTACCCGCTGAGTTTCGTCCTTTTCGAGAACGAGTGGGAGTTTGAACAGGACCCTGAAGTGAGGCGGGCTGCTTTCGATGCTTTCTCGGACAAACTCCGTGAATACCAGAACACCGTCGCTGCGGTCTACGAGACCCAGGTTCAGACAGAGAAGACGATATCGGATCTTCGCGGATATGAATCGGTGATCGATTCCCTGCTCTTCGACCAGAAAGTGGAAAGGGAGCTCTACGACAGGCAGATCGACGTCATCTTCGAGAAGCTCGCACCCCATATGCGGAGATACGCGGACCTGATCCGAAGGGTGCACAAGATGGACGAGATGCGATTCTCCGACCTGAAGCTTGTGGTGGACCCGGACTTCGAACCCAGCATCACCGTGGCGGAATCGAAACGCTATATCCTGGATGGACTGAGCATCCTCGGACCGGATTACAGTGCCATGCTGGAACGTGCTTTTGACGAGAGATGGATCGATTTCGTGCAGAACAAGGGGAAATCGACAGGTGCCTTCTGTTCGAGCCCTTATGGAAGCCATCCCTTCATCCTGATCTCCTGGACAGAAAGGATGCGTGAGGTGTTCGTCCTTGCCCACGAGCTGGGCCATGCGGGACACTTCTACCTGGCACAGAAGAACCAGAACGTCTTTGACACGA
>DATISI010000067.1:0-3763 GCA_035581745.1 Clostridiaceae bacterium | reverse complement strand
AATGATGGCCAGACATATAAAGAAGTCCCAAGGCAGCCGGGAGAAACCCTTCCCGCTGCCCTGGGACTTTCATCATCAGACCTTCCTACCTGACCCTGTTCACGGCATCCTCGGCATTCTTATCTGCCACCTTGTTCTCATCTGCCAAGCTGTCCGTGAACCTTTCGAAGAGCTCAAGGATATCTTCCCGGCGCACAAGCGTCTGGACCCATTCCTCAGGAATCCCCTCCCGTCCATAGAGGATTCCGGCAAGGCCTCCTGCGATGGCGGCGATGGTATCCGTATCCTCTCCGAGATTGACCGCATGAAGGATAGTCTCCTTGTAGGTCCTGCCTGTCAGGAGACACCACAGGGCAGCCTCCAGGGAGTCGATGACATACCCGCTTGAACGGATACCTTCTTCGGGGATGAGGTGCAGCCCTCCTCCCAGGATCCGTTCGAAGGCTTCGGTATGGAGGCCCTTTCCTACCAGTTCATCCTTCTTCGTGCAGAGCGCTCGATAGGCAGTCATGGCATCCGAGCCCTCAAGGAGTTCCCTCGTCATCAGGGCATACAGGAAACAGGCTGTCCTCGACAGGGCATGTCCATGGGTGATTCCGGACAGGTCCCAGATCCCTTTGAACATCTCCTTTTCCGGTTTTTCCGCGAGGTAGAGCGCTGCAGGCATGATCCGCATGAGGGATCCGTTTCCATTTGCCCTTCGATGGGAAGGACCTGATTCCAGGGCGGATGCACCACGCTTCAGGTTCTCCATGGCGTCCGCGGTCCCTCCTCCGATATCGAAGGAGAATCCTCCCGGTGTCCAGTATCCATGGTCATACCAGCTGACGAAGCGTCTTGCGGCATCTTCCGGATCGACACCTGCCTCGAGGAGGCTCTCCGTGAGACACAGGGTAAGGGAGGAATCATCGGACCAGCTGCCTGGCGCCATATGGAAACATCCCCATCCCTCCATGTCTGTCACAGGTCTCCGTTTACGATTTTCACGCGGTTCAAACTGCACCGGCATCCCCACCGCATCTCCAACCACCACTCCGATCAGTGCACCCATGATTTTTTCCTTTTCCATCCTTTTCTCCTCCTTCAATCTTTTCCTATTTTACTTCCTTGTCCCTTTACGTGTCTTCTCCTCCTGTCATTTCCTTATGCTGTTCCTGTGGTTTCTGCTTATTCCAGGTTCCTCTTGACATCATCATACGCCCGCCTATCTTAAATGTCAATATTTTTACATTTTGTAATTATATTTACACATTGATTAAATTTCGTTTATGTGTTAATATATATACAAGAGGTGATTCCATGGAACACAAACTATATCTGATCAATATTGGAGGACGACTTGCCGCCATTCGGGAGAAGCTGGGCTGGACCCAGGAAGAGCTTGCCAACCGGATCGGGCTCAGCCGGGCGAACATCGTCAGCCTGGAGCAGAATCCGGACAGGATGGGAAAGAATGCCGCACTCGCCCTTTACACCGCGGTATTCGGCGAAATGAGCATCAAAAGGAGCCAGTACGAAGCGCTGGACTATGACCTCTGGGATACAGGCGTCACGGAAGACAGGCAGGCCCTGCTCAGGCAGGTCAACAGCATCGCCTGGGGCAGGAAGAATACCGCATCCGTACTCGCCATCGGATCCACAAGGGATGCCCTGGCCATCAAGACAGCCCTTCTCCTGCGCTTCCTGAACCATCCCGATTCCCTTCCTGAAACGGTGAACCTTGACAGGGAAGATATCCGCATGGTCCTCCTGCGTTCCCTGGAATACATCGAATCGGACATCTGCAGCTATCTTGGGCTCGAGCGTCCCGACGTGGGAATGTATATCAGCAGTCTGGAGGGAAAGATCTACCGGGTCAGTCACCTGGAGATTGAACTCACCATCGGGGATATCAGCCAGCAGGATGACATCGACATCATCGTCAATGCGACAGATACCCAGTTGTCCGGCAATGGTGGCGGAGACCGCCTCATCCATCTCGCCGCAGGACCAGGACTGGAGGAGGAACTGAAGTCCCACATCCCCGTCGAGGTCGGGTCTGCCGTGGTGACGAAGGCATACAGGCTTCCCAACCAGCATATCATCCACTGTGTCGGACCACGCTATGGACAGGATGAGCCGGCTCCGGAGCTGCTCATGGCCTGCTACCGGAATGCCCTGAGACTTGCGGAAGAGAAGGCAGGACGCCACGTCGACGTCTCTGTCGCCTTTCCAGCCATCTCCTCGGGTTCCTTCGGCTATCCGCTTTCCCTGGCCGCACGCGCGGCACTGGAAGCGGTGCTGGACTATATTCCAAATCTGAGAGGGATTGGAAAGATCAGGTTCGTCCTCTTCGACAGCCACTCCCTCGCCGTCTACGCCAAACTTCTCGACACCATGACAAGGAACCTGGAATAAAATACGGGATTGGGGTCCGCACGGAATCCCGGTGCCCCTGTCCGTCAGATGCATGACGATGACGCCTGTCTCCTCTTTTTTCAAAGAGAGGGCAGGCGTCATTCCTTTGCGCTCCTTCCTGGAGCGTTGTCCTATTCTTCTGTTTCCCTCTTCCAGGATTCCATCCGCTTCAACTTTCCCGTCTTTACCGAATCTCCTATCGGTTTTGCTTATCCTTTTCTACTGTCTGTGTCTTCTATTCGGCCTTCCGCCTTGTCCATGGTCTCGTGCTTCACCCTGGATTTATCCTTTTCTGTACGGATCTCCCGAAGCCTGTCCTGGATGGATCTGGTGAGGACCCGCTCGCTGAGCAGCCTGTTGTTGTGCCAGAGACTGTTGTCCTTCACGACCTCTACGGGCAGGTCGAAGGCATCCCTTAGGGCTGAAGCGATCTGGAAGAAGCTCCAGTTCTCCGCGTTGCCATCGACATGGTAGGTGCCAGGCGGACAGGTCTCGATGATCCTGATGAGCGCATCCGCCGTATCCGGCATGAACGAGGTGGAGGGGATCCACTCGTCTGAAGCATGGACCGTACCCTGCTTCATCAGGTAGGCGAGCATGTTGTTCTTCTCCGGGTGCATCCCGATCTGCCAGCCCAGACGGACGATGTAGGCATGGTCCTGGTAGGTTTTCCGGATGAGCCGTTCACAGGCGATCTTGTAGCTTCCATAGTCGCCTGTCGAACGCGGTTCGGAATCGATGGTGAATGGTCCTTCCTGGGTCTGGTCGAAAACAGACTCCGTGGAGGTGAACAGGAAGGTGGTCCCCACCGGCTTCAGGGCGACCAGGATCCTTTCGATCCATGACTCGGGACCTGTCGCGAGGTGGAAGAAATAGTCAGGCTTCTCTTTCTCGATGAACCGGCTGATGAGGGTCTGGTTCTCTGTCGCGACATCGTTCCGGTTCCAGAGGACGACCTCATACCCTTTCTCAAGCAGCGCCTTCCGGACATACGGTGCGAGTGTTCCTGTGAATCCTGTAAGGATGACTTTCATTTCTCATACTCCTTCCCTGATGTTTGTCTGGCAGTCCTTCGCCAAAGTTTTCTTGCTCGTGACTGTAGATTCCCAATTTTTCCCTACCTTTCCGGATGGATAACGCGATAATGCAAGAGGACGTTCCCTGTCTCAAAGCCCTTCGCATCGACCAGCTCCAAATCCTCCCGTCTGACATCCCTAAATAGCGGCATCCCGGATTCCAGGATCACGGGCGTGACCACGATGAGATGCTCATCGATGAGTCCGGCATCGGAAAGCTGCTTCACCACCGTTCCGCTCCCGAAAATGACGATGTCCCCGCCTTCCCCTTCCTTCATCTTCCTTGCTTC
>DATISI010000066.1:0-3317 GCA_035581745.1 Clostridiaceae bacterium | reverse complement strand
TGGTCGCCGCGAAATGCTCCGCCATGCCGTCCTCGAGGTAGGTCGAGAAGTCAGGATTGATCGGCAGCTCCGCAAGGAGCTTCAGGCCCATCTTGTCCGCCTGGCTCTGCGCTGAGTTCCGGGAGAAGACATTCATCCGCTCTCCGGTCGAAGGGCAAGTGATGTAGGACATGTTCTGGACGACACCCTTGATGGGCACCTCCAGCTTCTGCGCCATCTTCACGACCTTCTGGACGATCATCGTGACCATGTCCTGCGGGGTGGAGACCACGACCATATAGTCCACAGGGAAATCCTGCATGATGGTCAGGGCGATGTCGCCTGTGCCCGGCGGCATGTCGATGAGCAGATAGTCGAGGTCGCCCCAGTCCGTATCCTGGAAGAGCTGGATGAGGACATTCCCCAGTACCGGCCCTTTCCAGAGGAGCGGTTCCTCCTCGTCGATCATGAAGTTCATGGAGATCGTCTTGATTCCAAGTGCCGTCTCCACAGGAACGAATTTATATTGTTCAGGGGTGTCGGTCTCGGCATAGCCGGTCCTTGCCTTGTCGATCCCGAAGAATCTCGGGATCGAGGGTCCGGTGATGTCCCCATCGAGGATACCCACGGTATGTCCGAGTTTCCTCAGCTGTACCGCGAGGATCCCGGTGACGCTGGACTTGCCCACGCCACCCTTTCCACTGATGACACCGACGACATTCCTGATTTTTCCATACTTTGGCTTAAGCGCCATATCTAAAACCCTCCTTAGAAGCCCTCCGGCTTCTCTTCTGTGATGGTGATGTCCCATTTGCTGATATTGTTTCCGTACAGTCCATAGATGTAGAACTTCCGCGTCGAGAAGTCGCTGTTGTTCTTCAGGCTGACAATCGCCTTGAAGACGTTCGTCTTGTAGCCCTGGGTCTTCACCTCGAGCACGATGTCTGTCTTCTGGCCATCCTCAAGGAGGACAGCCCCGATCCCGTTGAGGCTTTCCCGGAAGGCTTCGACCTCCCTGGAGAGCTGGTATCTCAGCACATCGACGTCGTTATGGATCCTGATCCCTATGCCCTGTCCCTGATATTCGGCCCGAAGGCCGTTCAGGAGCTCCGTCAGGGACTCATAGTAGACCAGGTCGAAATATTTGGGACGCCTCAGGCTGTACAGGTTCTTGATGATGTCATTGTCGATCCTGCCGGTCACCCGGTAGTTCGTGTCAGCATTGTAGAAATTCCCCACTTCCTGCTTGGAGATGCCCGCGACGTACTGGTATTCCCGTACGGTCCCATCGATCATGTGGAATTCGAAGACATAGTCCGGTTCATAGGCGGACGGGGTTTCGGCCGCCTTCGCCCGTGAAAGGTTTCCATACAGGTCGAGGATCGTCCCCTTGTCACGGACGATGAAACGGAATCCCCTGTCCCTTTTGTTCTGGATGATGAGGGAGACAAGGTCCTCGCTCTTCAGGAACTCGAAGTCCTCATTGACGAGCCCGTATCTCAGTTTCACCGCATTCAGGGTCGAGCAGCCAGTCACGACAAACAGGAGAAGCAGCATGGTCAAAAGTTTCATGGACTTCTTCATGTTCATGCTATGCCCTCTCCCCGATCGCATTGGACAGGTCCGCGAACTGCGTGACCGACAGGGTCTCGCCTCTTGCCTTCATGTCGATGCCGACTTCTCCGAAAACTTCCTCGATGAGCTCCTTGGTATAGCCAAGGCCGCGGAGTCCGTTGAACAGGGTCTTCCGCCTCATGTTGAAGGACTGCCTGATGATCCTGAAGAAGAGCTTCTCATCATCGACCTTCGCCCTTGGTTCAGCAAGCTTCAGCAGCCTGATGACCGTGGAGTCGACCTTTGGTCTTGGGATGAACGCGCTCGGCGGAACGCTCCTCAGGATTTCCGTGTCGCAGTAGTACTGGACGAGGAGGGTGATCGCACCGTAATCCTTGGTTCCCGGCACCGCGTTGATCCTTTCCGCCACTTCTTTCTGGATCATGATGGTCAGGGTCTCGAAAGGGATCTGGTCATTCAGGATCCTCGCGATGATCGGCGTCGTGACATAGTAAGGGAGGTTCGCGACGAACTTCACCTTCCTGTCTCCGATGATCTCCTTGAAGTCGATCTTCACCGCATCGCCATGGATGAGGGTGAAGTTGTCATATTCCTTGAGCTCCTCCCTGAGGATCGGCAGCAGGGCGTCGTCAAGCTCGATGGCCGTGACGCTTCCAGCGGCCTCCAGGAGCTGTTTTGTCAGCGTTCCTACACCAGGTCCGATTTCGATGACAAAATCGTCTCTGGTGATTTCTGAGCCCTTCACGATATCCGCTACGACGCTGTTGTCGATGAGGAAGTTCTGGCCGAGGCCCTTGTTGAACCTGACGCCATATTTATCGACGATATTCCTGGTATTATACTCCATCTTTGTACTCCTTAAAATTCGCCTTCACGGCTTCGTAGAACTCTTCTCTCCCGATTCCAAAGGCATTGAGCCGGCCAAGGAAGGAAGAGGAGTTTCCATATCCGATCCCCAGCGCATTTCCGAGGACCTGTCTCCGTTCTTTGGAATCCGGATAGCCGGAGAGCTTGAAGATCACCAGGTCCTCCATGGTGAAGGTCACCCGCTTCTCCTCGAAACTTGCCTTGGCTTTCGCAAGCGCACGCTTGATCGCCTCCGGAGAGGCGTTCTCGACGCCGATGTCGCCATCCTTCGTTCCTTCCTTGCGCATGATGTACGCATGCTTGATTCCAGGTACGCGCTTGGCGATGATCCTTCTCAGGTGTTCACCCGCAAAATCAGGGTCCGTCAGCACGATGACGCCCTTCCGGATGGAAGCCTCCCTGATTTTCGCGATCACCGCCGCATTTATTCCGTAACCGCCAACCGCGATCACTTCCGCATCCACCGCACGTTTCACTGCGGAGATGTCATCTTTTCCTTCTACTACGATTATTTCCTTGATCATCTTATCACCTATCTTTTTCAATACTGTTTATTATAACAGAAAATGCGGTCTATAGAAAATATTCTATGGGGCTCTTGGAATCTCTTTCCTCATTCAGGTTAAATCTAGCCCACGCCTCTCCCTCCAGCGTCATCCGCTGTCCATATCCCATGTCGGCTGATACCCTGTTCTGTCACGAATCCTCTGACGGGAACCCATGGTTTCCACGACAGGCATGTGCACTTTGCGGCGTATCCCAAAGGCTTCTGTGGACACTGCAAGGGATTTTCCTAATGGCTCCTGGAGTTTCTGCATCGTAGGGACAAAAAGGGTCAGGGCAAAAAAATGAATCCGGATAGACCGGATTCATTTTGAATCTCATGTTCAATTCTG
>DATISI010000065.1:0-6640 GCA_035581745.1 Clostridiaceae bacterium | reverse complement strand
CCGATAGAAAGGCCTCTTCGTCGCAAGGGCAGCCATGGTCTCGAAAATCTCTTCGACATCAGGACCTGCGGACGACAGGACGAAGACGGTCTTTCCTTTCAACGGATATTCCATCAGGAAAGTCCTGACAGGCGTCGAGAGGTGTGATGCCCATACCGGGGACACGACCACGACGACATCATAGTTCGCGGGTCTGTATGGGATTTTCCGCAGGGGAACCGAATGTTCCTTCATCGCATCCCGTCCACTCATGAGATAGGACAGGACCCCTTTCTTCTTTCTTCCATCATCGAGTTCCACGATGTCTCCAGGGACAATCAGGCTCAGGTTCTCCACAATCTCCTTGCAGTGATTGTTTCTTGTATAATAGACGTATAAGACCTTCATCATATCCTCCTCATGGCCTAGCGTTCTTCTTACATCCTATCATGATGGTTTTAGGCGAAAAAATAAAGGGGTTCCCTTTAAATTCCTTCAAATTCCTCAAAAAAACACCTGGGAGGACGTGATCCCCACAGGTGTTCCGTGTCTGTGTACCGGCTCAGCCGTCCTAAACCTTTGTCATCTTCTCAGAAAAATCCTGGATGACCTCCTCGTTCAGTTTGCTGATGTCCTTGTCTGTCTTTGCCATCTTCTTCATGATGACCCTTTCCATGAAGTTGAGATTGCCGAAGATGAGTTCTCCACCGAATGCAGCTTTCGCTTTGGCCGATTCCAGGAGTTCAGCAGGGAACGACGCTTTGAGTTCCTTTTCAGCTTCCTCGCCTTCGCCAAGTCCGCAGATGAATAGTCCGGTGTTCTTCGTCTTCAACGTCTCCAGATGCTTCCTGCAGAAGGCGGTGACTTCCTTCCGAATGGAACCCGCATAGACGGATCCCCCGATGATCACCGTGTCATAGCTGTCAGGGGAGACGGTACTGTCCTTGTCCAGGTCAACCAGGTCGATTTCTCCACCGATGGATTCCTGAAGCATTCGTGCACATTTCTCGGTTGTCCCATGCTTGGTGGCATAGGCGATCAAAGTCCTCATTTCAATTTCCTCCTTGTATATTCCTGTTCTTCATTCTTCATTTCGCGAGTGCGCGATCGAGGGATACCAGATAGGCTTTGCAGGTCATCGTCGCACCTGAGACGATATCCACCGTGAGGTCCTGCTTCTCGATGACTTCCCTGAAAAGACCATCACTGATTTCGGTTCGGGAGAAGGTCACATCTTCCACGAGTGCGATATCTATGATCTTCCTGTCCTTGACCGTGACTTCCACGGTGTTCGCCCATCTTCCGGAATCGAACTCCCCTCTGTACACGCCATCCTCGAGGGATAGGGGAGCGATGCTCCTGACTTGTGCTTCCTGCAGCTCATCCATCCCTCGTGTCATGTAGACGAACATCACGCCTACCGCCACGACGACAAAGAGGATGAACGCGAGAATCACTCTGAATACGGTTCTCATGTCCTTGTTCTCCTTTCATTCTAACAAATCATAACTTGGAAGGGATATCCATGCTCCTTTTGAAAAACAGCTTCAAACCTCCTGCGGTAATCCAATTCCCATCCTCTGCGGCAGGCTGATACGAAAAAGCTTCAACTGAAGGAAGACAGACTTTCCTGTGATGTGACAGACTTTATGATGCAGGATATATCTTTCACACTATCCATCCTTAAAATACACCTGTCCGCGAATGAAGTCAAGATGTGGGGAAATGTTTGAGGCTCAGAAGATTACTGTCTTAAGGGAGGGCATTCAGGCCAGCATTCCGGGACAGACATCATTCCACTTCATCAGAGGTCTCTCCCTCTGGAATTTCGATGTCTTTGTTGTGGATACTGTCCATGCAGGAAGGGTGGAGGAACAGGTTTAAGGATTTCCTAAAATAATCCTTTACAATTCTTAACAGGGCGGTATAATAGAAAAGGAATTCGTCATGGCAGGGTAGGAATACCCGATGGATATCCGGCCTCTATAGATAACAATTGGAAAACGACGGGAAATGAGGAATCATGCTATTTTCTTATTGACATGACCCCGTAAGAAAGATATAATAAATTGGTATGAAGTAGAAACGACCGTTTCTCACCCTACGGTTAGGCTGTATGGTTAAAAGATTCATGAGAATGTTCATTTGAATGTTAGTGAGTTAAGGACGGTTAATACCGTCCTTTTTTAATTATATCGATTAAGCAGATGAGAAACATCAGGGTAATCAATTTTACGGAGGTGAAAATTATTAATAAAAACGTTCCAATCAACGGTGAAATAAGAGAAAGAGAAATCAGACTTATTTCTAATGAAGGTGAACAGCTTGGTATCTTTTCTTCAAGAGACGCCATGCGGATGGCAGAGGAGAAGGAGCTTGACCTCGTGATGATCGCTCCAACAGCGAAACCGCCTGTATGCAAGATCATGGACTATCATAAGTTCACTTATGAGCAGGCCAAGAAAGAGAAGGAAGCCAAGAAGAACCAGAGAGTCATAACCATCAAAGAGGTTAGATTCAGTCCTGCGACAGATGAGCACGACATCTTGATCAAGGCGAACAATGCAAGAAGATTCCTTACGGACGGGGACAAGGTGAAAGTCACGGTCAGGTTCAGGGGAAGAGAAGCTGCCTATGCACAGGCGGGTACAAAGATCATGGAGACCTTTGCTGGGCTGCTTGAAGATGTATCAATCATCGAGAAGCCTTCAAAGCTTGAAGGTAGAAATATGATCATGATATTGACACCTAAAAAAGTATAACTTAGAGGAGGAAAATTACGATGCCAAAAATGAAGACACATAGAGCCACGGCGAAAAGAATCAGGAAGACAGGTACAGGCAAGTACAAGAGAGCGAAAGCAGGCAAGAGCCATATCCTGACGAAGAAGTCACAGAAGAGAAAGAGAAACCTTCGAAAAGCTGGACTTGTATCATCCACTTATGTCAAGACAATGAGGAAATTACTACCTTACGTATAAGATAGAAAACAGGAGGAATTATAATGGCAAGAGTAAAAAGAGCCTTAAACGCTCGAAAGAATCATAAAAAAGTACTTAAGCTTGCAAAGGGCTATTATGGCGGAAAGAGTAAGCTTTTCAGAACAGCAAACGAGACCGTAATCAGAGCGCTTAGAAACGCTTACGTGGGAAGAAGACTGAAGAAGAGAGATTTCAGAAGCCTTTGGATCGCCAGAATCAACGCAGCAGCAAGGCTTAATGACCTGAGCTACTCCAGATTCATGAACGGACTGAAGCTTGCAGGTATCGAGATCAACAGAAAGATGCTTTCAGAGATCGCGATCCACGACCCTAAGGCGTTCACCGAACTGGTCAACACCGCGAAGTCCAAACTTTCTTAATTACATATTTGTCTTAAAACACAAGCCAAATAAACCTGACTTCATGTCAGGTTTATTTAATTGCATAATAATTGTATTCGTAAATTGAAATCATATCTTTTTTATATAAACATATCTTGTTCTGGTTCCATTGCTTGAAGTCTCATGACAAACGTTATAGAATGAGAACAATAAGAGTACAACTTCTTAGAGGTGAAGCTATGAAAATACCATTGACCCTGAAAAGAAACCTGAATCCGGTCCAGATCCTCTCCATAGGATTTGCCACGCTGATCCTGTTCGGAGGCATCCTGCTCTCCCTTCCCATCTCTTCAGCATCCGGAGAGTTCACTCCGCTTCTGGATTCCATTTTCACGGCGACATCCGCCATCTGTGTGACGGGGCTCGTCACCCTGGATACAGGCACCCACTGGAACTACTTCGGAAAGACCATCATCATGATTCTTATCGAACTGGGCGGACTTGGGTTCATGTCAGTTTCCACCCTGATCGCCCTCGTCTTCGGGAAAAGGATCACCCTGAAGGAACGGCTTGTCATCCAGGAGGCCTATAATTCCCAGAATCTTCAGGGCATCATCAGACTGGTCAAGTATCTGCTGCTGTTCACCATTGGTGCACAGGTCACGGCAGCCCTTGTCCTCATGACCCAGTTCATCCCCATGTACGGACTTGGAAAAGGAATCTACTATGGCTTCTGGCATGCGGTCTCCGCATTCTGCAACGCCGGATTCGACCTCTTCGGAAACGAAGTGACAGGAAAATTCCAGTCCCTTACCCTCATGAACAACAACAAGGTGATCATCATCACGATCGGAATCCTCATCATCGTCGGCGGACTCGGTTTTGCTGTATGGAGCGAGCTGTGGAATGCCTGGAAGAACGGGAAGAAATTCAACAGGTTCTCGTTCCATACCAAAGTTGTACTTTCGCTCACACTCGTCCTGATCGTGGTTCCTACATTCATCTTCCTGGGTCTGGAGTGGTCGAACACGCTTGATGGAATGAGTTTCGGAAACAAGCTGCTTAATGCCTGGTTTGCGGCAGTGACGCCAAGGACCGCTGGATTCAATTCTATCTCGACCACAGACATGGCCCCGGCCAGCCGGTTCATCACCATGCTGATGATGTTCATTGGTGGTTCCCCAGGGTCCACAGCAGGCGGTATCAAGACAACCACCTTCGCCGTTGTGGTATTCACCATCTTCTCGGTCCTGACGGGTAGGGAAGACACGGAACTTTTCAACAGACGTCTTTCCAAGTCGACCGTGTACAAGGCGGTCTCCATCTTCGCGATTGGACTTACCCTCATCATGGTCGGTGTGGTCCTCCTCTCCATCACGGAAGGCGGATCCTCTCTAGAAATCATCCTATATGAAGTCTTCTCCGCATTCGGAACCGTCGGACTGTCACAGGGGATCACCCCGTTCCTCAGTTCGCCAGGAAAGGTCATCATTGGAATCACCATGTATCTTGGAAGAGTAGGCCCGATCACAGTCATGCTGGCGCTGGCCAACCTGAAACCACCTGCTGCAACCAGATACCCTGAAGACAAGCTATTAATCGGATAGGATAGGAGTTAAAATTATGGCAACGAAACAATTTGTAGTCATCGGATTAGGACGGTTCGGCCAGTCCGTAGCAGAAACCCTGTATTCACTCGGACATGATGTCCTCGCGATCGACAATGACGAGGATATCATCCAGGAAATTTCGGACAAGGTCACCCATGCGGTGCAGATGGACGCAACGGATGAGTATGCCCTGAGGACACTGGGCATACGGAATTTCGACGTGGCTGTCGTCACCATGGGATCAAACCTCCAGTCTTCGATCATGGTCACCCTCATCCTGAAGGAAGCCGGTGTCAAATACATCATCGCCAAAGGACAGAGCGAGATCCATGCGAAGGTCCTCAGCAAGATTGGCGCTGACCGCGTCATCCTTCCGGAAAAGGATATGGGCGTGCGTGTCGCGCATAACCTCATCTCCTCGAACCTGCTCGACTATATCGAGCTGTCTCCCGACTACAGCGTGGCTGAAATCCAGGCACCCTCGGTATGGTTCGGGAAGAACATCCTTGATCTTGATGTACGGTCCAAGTATGGGATCAACATCATGGCCATCCGTTCCGGTGACGATATCAATATCTCCCCGACGGCAAAGGATGAAATCAACGAAGGCGATGTCATCGTCTGCATCGGATCCACAGAGGACCTTGCCAGACTGGAACAACTTGTCCTGAACGACTAACGTCGAATCCGGATGACTGGAAGATAAGGGACATCTGCCTCCTTAAGGCAGAAGGAAGAAAGGAGATGAGAACAAATGAGTAATCTGATGAGAATCGAGAGCCGGAGCAATCCGAGGATCAAGGAATACAGGAGACTGAAGGACAAGAAGGAACGGATGGAAACCAGGAAGTATCTCGTGGAAGGCTTCAGGCTGGTCGAGGAGGCTTTCAAAGCCGGAATGGACATCGAAGCGATCATCTACGATGAAGACGAGGACAACGGCTTCGAGACGTATATAAGGCCACACCTGAAGAACGAGACCGTCATAGTCGCCACAAAGGAGATTGTGAAAGACCTTTCATCCACCCAGGCTCCGCAGGGCATTGTCGCTGTGGTCTCCATCAACCCCGAAATCGAGGAGAAGCCAGGACTCGTCCTTTACCTTGACCGGATCCAGGATCCAGGAAACCTGGGAACCATCCTGAGGTCCGCCCATGCCGGAGGGGCATCAAGGATCCTTGTGAGCAAGGGTACCGTCGACCCTTATTCCGAAAAGGCGATCAGGAGCTCCATGGGCTCCATCTTCCATGTCGCGGTAGCCATGAATGGGGAGGAAGAACTCGAGAACTACCTGGCCAAAGGCTACAGACTGGCCATAACCTCACTGGAGGCGAAGCACAGCCTCTACAGGGAAGACCTTACAGGAAACCTCGTCATCGCCATAGGCAATGAGGGGAGCGGAGTCTCCGAGGAACTGATCGAGAAGAGCGACCTCCACCTGAAAATCCCCATGCCGGGAAATGCGGAAAGCCTTAATGCCGCTGTCGCGGCGTCCATCATCATCTTCGAACGTGTCAGGCAGCTGGAAGAATCGTAGGGCTGAGGATGAATTGACTTGAAAAACGTCGAGTCATCCCCTATAATAATCATATTGACCATAAAAAGATCGAATAAAAGCTGAGAATAAGAGAGTAATCCTGGATACATCCCGCAAGGGAGGCGTTGCCACAGACTGGAAGCACGCTGGGACGGTACCAGGACGAAGTTCACTTAGGAGCTCCAGGGGTGAA